>JANLUG010000402.1:0-2223 GCA_031363335.1 Gammaproteobacteria bacterium | reverse complement strand
GTCATCGTCGCGTCCGCTGACAACGTAGTGCTGCAACAGCGGTTCACGATGGCGGCCCGGTATGAAATGCATGCAGCCGTTCCCCGCATCTACCGGATCCAGTGCGATCCAGAACTGCATGACCTGTCGACCCCGACACGGGTAGCCCTTCGGGCTGAACGGCATGCGGGCATATGCCATGTCCTGATGCCACGGTGTTTCGAATGGATGTCCCGGCGGCTTGAACAGCAGCTGATCGAATGCAAACACCGGTTCGGCACCGTCGAATGCGGCCCGCGCGATCGCGCGGGTTGTGTGGAGCGCTGCATTGTCTTCAAACTGCGGATGCGCCGCGCTCGGACGGATCACCTGCCGCGTCACGCCGCCGAGCCAACGATCGCCTTCAACGGCAACCTCGTGCGACAGGATTCGATCGTAAACCTCGCGCAACTTTGCGACGCTGGGTGGATCGATCAACGACTCGAATGCCAGGAATCCGTTCGTATCGAGCGCCAGCATTTGCGCTGCGGTCAGCGACATACCATTTCGCCCTCTCCGTTCAAATTACGGTATCGCCGTTGTCGACCAACATTTCGGCGCCGGTGATGTGTTTGGACTGATCCGAGATCCTTCATCGCTGCAATTGCGTACTTGCAGCCGACGAATGTTGCGTCGAGGTGGATTGGAGGATAGGGAGCATAAACCACCTGTTGTTGAGCCGTGCTGAGTATGACGCGACTGCGCAGCGAAACGGCGTAAACAGCGCGACCTGGATGCGTGTCGTGCCGAGGTCGTACGTGAGGATCGCGTCGGCACCGGCGCCGCGTTTACCTGATTTCGGCATCCGGCGCGGTTGCCTCTGGTGCAGTTGAGCCGGGCGAGCGGTTCAGATCGTCAATCGGTGATTCTGCGCGCCTGACTCGCGCGGCGTTCAAGGGTCGCGGTTCGTGGTGGCAGGCCGCAATCGGCATCACGCCGCAGCCCCGTACGTCGATCGTCGAGATGCCGGTAGACGCATCTGCACGCAGCCGGGTTCGTGCAGTCCGGCAGCGGCAACAAGGGTGCCTCGTCCGACAGAAAGCGGTGACCATCGAGCGCCGCCGCGCAACTGCAGGCCGATCCATCGGGCGCCGTGATCGTTACGGCGTGGAACAGATGGCTGACACCCGCCGCGGGCGGATGCCGCGTCGGAACTTTGCGTTTGAACATGATGCTTCCTCCGGCGCTCTTTTCGCCGGGGCGTGTGCCCGCCCCTGACGCGACTCTACTCGCTCGCCGCGCATCGTTGAATCCCGTGACCGGTTGATTGCGCTGACTGCGCGTAGCGGTGCAAGGTAGCGGCGTTTCGGCAGATGGGGTCGGCAGATGCAAGGCAGGGTGGTTTTGGTGACGGGTGGCGCGCGCGGCGCTGCCCGTGCTGCGCCGGTCGAAGGACGCCGCGATCGTCAACACGGCATCGATCGCCCGGAAAAAAGCCATCGCAATATGGCCGCATGCTGCGGTTCCAAGTTTGCCGCGATCGGCATCACGCAGGCACTGGCTGTGGAGCTCGCCCCCGAGAACATCCGCGTCAATGCGATCTGCCCGGGCATGGTCGGCACTGCGATGTGGCTCGAACACCTGATGCCGATGAACACGCTCGATGCCGCGGCGAAAACCGCCGAGTTCGAACGCGCAATGCACGCGACGATTCCGCTCGGCCGGCCGCAGACCGCTCAGGATATCGGCGCCGCGGCCGTGTTTCTTGCATCCGCCCCCAACGTCACCGGCGTGAGTCTCAGCGTCGCCGGTGGCTTCGAGATGAACTGATGCGTGCGATGCAGATGCTGCGATACGGTGGCCCGGATCAGCTGCAGCTGGTGGAACTTGCGCAGCCGTTGCCGCAGGCGGGCAAGGTACTCGTGCGGGTGCGATGCGCCAGCGTGAATCCGGTGGACTGGAAACGCGCTAGCGGCGCACTGCGACTGATCATGCCGGTGCGGTTCCCGGCGGTGCCGGGTTATGACGTCGCCGGCGACGTGGTGTCGGTCGGCGCCGGCGTAAGTGGTTTCTCGGTGGGCATGCGCGTGCACGCACGCATCGCCGACATGAACGCCGGCGGCTGTGCGGACTATGCGATCGTCGGCGCCGTTCGAAGTCGATTGTGGTTATACGAACCTGCATACATGGAGGTTCCCCTTACAGCTGATGGCTCAGCTCGTACGCACAACCGACGAGGAAAACGATGAAGCAATTTTATCGGAG
>JANLUG010000398.1:0-1216 GCA_031363335.1 Gammaproteobacteria bacterium | reverse complement strand
CGGCCGTGCCGCCGGGCGTCTGGCTCGACAACGTACCGAGCTGGGAGTTCGGCGTGCTCGTACAGATCCGCGACATGAGCCGCGAGATGCGGCTCGACTTCAGTCGCTCGCAAAGCCAGTCGGCCGAGGATACCGATCTGTCGGAAGCCGAAGGCAAGTTTTACTGGGACAACGCGAGTTGGGTATTCCCCGACACCGAAGGCGAGTATCGGAAGGGGGTCCAATACCTCGAGCGGTACATGCACCGCCTCGCCGATCCGAATCATCCCGACGCGGAGTTCTATCCGCGCGCCGACAATCTGCGCAACTGGCTCACCGGCGTCTCGACGCGTCTCGGCAGCCTGTCGCAGCGCCTCAGCAGCGCCGTTGGGAAGCGCCAGCTGAACACCGGTTTGGCCGGCGACAGCTCGGTACCCTCGACGGGTGCCGCACCCGGCGAAACCGAAGTGAAGACCCCGTGGCTCGAAATCGACGACGTGTTCTACGAGGCCCGCGGGCACACCTGGGCGCTGCTGCATCTGCTGCACGCGATCGATCACGACTTCAAAGACGTGCTCGAAAAGAAGAATGCGCGGATCAGCCTGCAGCAGATCATCCGGGAACTCGAACCGACCCAGGCACCGATCTGGAGCCCGATCATCCTGAACGGCGACGGACTCGGGCTCGTCGCCAATCACTCGCTCGTGATGGCGTCTTACATCTCGCGGGCGAACGCGGCGATCATCGATCTGCGCAATCTGTTGGAGCAGGGTTGAGACGTTCCGACCGCGCCCGCGCGTCGGATTCGTTTACGCATGCGGACACAACGGCGATCGAATTCGTCGGATCGCTTTACGGGCCCTTGATCGGCCTTGACGTAGCAGATTGAAAAACAAAGAGATTTTTCGCTGGCATACAACTTGCTGACAGAATCCGCAAAGAAGGCAGGAGTTTTGCCATGCGTGTTCGTCGCCGAGTAGGAACCGGGTTGGTTGTCGCGACGAGTGCGCTGTTTGCATTGGCGACGGCATTCGACGCATCTGCCGCCCGCATCATGCGAATCGATGTCGGCGATAACCTCGATGGGAACGGTCAGTTCTGGAGTTCGATCCAGGCGGTCGATGTCTCCACTGATCTGAATTCCGCGGCCGTGTCGATCGGCTTTACGATCGACTTCGGCAACGGCCAGACCTACAACTCGCTGTTCATCAACGAAAACGGGTTCGTCTCGTTCGCC
>JANLUG010000315.1:0-1313 GCA_031363335.1 Gammaproteobacteria bacterium | reverse complement strand
TCCTGCTTGGTGATTCCTTCGAGATTGTTGTGCGCGCAGAACTTGGTGGTACCGGCGTTGTTCACCAGCGCATCGATGCGGCCCCACTTCTGGTCCGCGGCCGCCGCCAGCCTTCGACAGTCTTCGTCCTGCGCGACATCGCCGCGTACCACCAACGTCTCGACCCCGTACGCGAGGCACGCCGCTTCGGTCTCGCGTGCGCCGGCCTCGCTCTTCGAATAGTTGATGACGACGTTGCAGCCGCGTTCCGCCAATTGGCGCGCGCACGCGGCTCCGACACCGGATGAAGAACCGGTAACGATTGCGACCCCACCTTGAATGTCCACAGTTGCCTCCGAAGGCCGGCCAATTGGACCGGTCCACGATTAATCCACTAACATGTCTCGATTCCGCGACGCGAGCACGCCATGAAGAACCTCTGGTTCCATCTGATGCCTTACAAGGATCTTCCCGACGATTTTCGCGAGACGCATCCGTCGGTTTGGGTCGACATCGACTCGCGACTGCTCGACGGCGCGCGCGTGCATGAACACTATCACGAGTATCTCGACGAACTCGAATACGCGGGCGAAGTCGGCTTCGACGGCGTCTGCTGCAACGAACACCACCAGAACGGCTATGGTTTGATGCCGTCGCCGAATCTCATCGCGGCGTCGCTGACGCGTCGTACGAGCTCGCCGATGATCTGCGTGATGGGCAATTCGCTCGCGTTGTACAACCCACCGACGCGCGTTGCGGAAGAGTTCGCAATGCTCGACTGCATGTCGGGCGGCCGTCTGATCGCCGGGTTCCCGGTCGGTACTCCGATGGACACGGTGTTCGCCTACGGACAGAACCCGAGCAAGTTGCGCGACCGCTATCTCGAAGCGCACGACATCGTCATGAAGGCGTGGACCACGCCGGAGACGTTCTCGTTCAACGGCCGTTACAACCAGCTGCGCTACGTCAACGTCTGGCCGCGCCCGGTGCAGAAGCCGCACCCGCCGATCTGGATTCCAGGCGGCGGATCGATCGAGACGTGGCAATGGTGCGCAGAAATGGATTACGTCTATTGCTACCTGTCGTACTTCGGCTACAAGGCCGGTGAAGCGACGATGAAGGGCTTCTGGGAAGAGATGCGCCGGCTCGGCAAAGACCGCAACCCGTATCGCGCAGGGTTTCTGCAATTCGTCGGCGTCGCCGAAACGCGCGAAGAGGCGTATCGCCTCTACAAGGAACCTGCCGAGTATTTCTACGGTCGCTGCCTGCACGTCGATCCGCGGTTTGCATCGCCGGCCGGATATCAGAGCGAGGCGACGATTCGCGCGCGCGTG
>JANLUG010000311.1:0-1313 GCA_031363335.1 Gammaproteobacteria bacterium | reverse complement strand
GCCGTCCCGCCCGCGCCGATTGCGCAGGATGCTGTTCCGCTGGAACCGTCTTCGGATGCGAAGCAGGCCGCGTACGAGAAGCAGTTGATCTGCAAGAGGCAGGCGGTCGTGGGTACGAAGATCAGCAAGAACGTGTGCGTCACACGCGCGCACGCGGATGCGCAACGCGCCAACTCTCAGGAGTTTCTCGACTCAGCACAGAAAGCCGGCACCCTCCAAACGACTACCCAGCAATGAGCGGTCGGACTCGGCCTAGCGCCTCTGGGCGTTGGGTGATTCGTCGAGGTTGACCCATCCGCCGACGAGTCCGGCGATGTAGCCGCCGTCGACCACGATTTCGACGCCGTTGAGCCAACGGCATTGGCCGATGGCGAGAAATTCGATGACCTCTGCGATGTCCTGCGGTGTGCCGTGCCGGCCGATCTGGCGCACGCCCCAGTCGTACATGTCGGGGCCGACGAGTTCGCGAAACGCAGGCGTCAGTTTTGTCTCGACGGCGCCCGGGTTCACGCAGTTCACGCGGACGCCGTACGGCAGTGCGAAGCCGGCCGCGCGATACGTGTAGGCTGCCGCGCATTGTTTGGAGAATTTGTACGGATTGCCGGTCCATTCGCCGCTGTGCGCGTCCAACCAATCGAGCCCTGCCGCGAAATCGGCCGTGTCGAGAAGATCTTTCACCACTTCTGCGCGTTTCTGCCAGTCCCACCCCGCGGTAGATGCGACGTTGACGACAGTGCCGTCTTTGGCGATGCGCGGCACCAACGATTCCGTGAGGTGGCGCAGACCGAGGAAGTTCACCGCCATCACGCCGATAGCCGGACTTGGCCCGGGAATGCCGGCTACGTTCACCAGCGCATCGATACGATCGGGGAGCTTTGAACACGCAGCATCGATTGCGTCGGGCCGTCCGAGATCGCAGTGGATGAATGCGGTATGCGGCGCCGATGGCGTTGCGACGTCGAGGACGTAGACCCGACAGTCGGCCGCGACGAGTCGCGCCACCGCCGCGGCGCCGATACCGGTGGCACCGCCGGTCAGCGCGACGACCTTGCTCATGATTGGCCTGCCATAAAAATCGACTCGTGGGTAATGACGCGCGATGATCGCATTCCCCGGAATCCTTCGTACACTGTCGCACCGATGCCATGAGCCCCGCGATGAACCCCGCCGATTTGACCGCAGTCGAAGCACGCCGGCTCATCGGCGCGCGCGAGTTGTCGCCGGTTGAACTGGTCGAACGTGCATTGCGCAGATCGACCGCATCGATCCGGCCGTCAACGCGATGATTGTTCGCGCGGACGAGCGCGCGCGTT
>JANLUG010000281.1:0-2407 GCA_031363335.1 Gammaproteobacteria bacterium | reverse complement strand
CTGCAGCGCATCCGATGTTACGCGCTCCGCCATTTCGCTGGCGAACCACTTCACCATCGCCGCTTCCTTGTCGGCTGCCCGGCCGTTGTCCATCTCTGTTGCGACGTGGTACATCAGTTGGCGCGCGGCCTCGATCTCGCTCGCCATCCGCGCGAGCTTGAAGCGCGTCTCCTGAAAATCCGCGATCGGCACGCCGAACTGCACGCGCTCGTGCGCGTAGGCAATTGCGTCTTCGAGCGCGCCGCGGGCGAGACCAATCGAACGCGCGGCGGTGTGGGCGCGCGCGGCGTTCAGGAACGAGACGGTGTTCTTGAAACCCTCGGAATCGCCGCCGGTGATGATGTTGTCTTTCGGAATGCGGCAGCCGTCGAAGGCGAGTTCGAACGTTTTCCAGCCGAAATAGCCGATCTTCGGAATGGCGGAGCCGGCGCAGCCTTTCGGCAATTCGCCGCGGTTCTTCTCGATGATGAAGCTGCGCAGACCTTTGTAACGCGCGTCTTCGCCGGGCGCCTCTACGCGCGCGAGCAACTGGATGTAATCGGCGCCGTCGGCGAACGTGCACCAGTATTTGTTGCCGGTGATCACCCACTCGTTGCCGTCGAGCACGGCACGGCAGCTGATGGCTGCGAGGTCCGACCCGACGTTGGGTTCAGACAACGACACGGCCGCGAGATATTCGCCGCGCGCCGCCTTGCGCGTCAGCTCGATGCGTTTTTCGAGCGGCCAGCCGCGCACGCCCATTACACCGCCGGCGCGGGCGATGATGCTGGCCACGCTCATCCAGCCTCGCGCGAGTTCTTCTGCGATCAGGCAGTACTCGAATACGCCGAGCCCAAGCCCGCCGTATTCCTCCGGCGTGCGAATGCCGAAGTAACCGAGTTCGCCCATTTTGCGGCGAAGGTCCATCGGGATCTCGCCCTGCACCGGGTCGAGTTCGTTGGCAACGGGCAACACTTCCTTCATAGAGAATTCGCGCGCCGCGGCCTGGATCATCAGGCGTTCTTCGGTCATGTAAGGTGCGGTCATGTTCTACATCCGGTACAGATCGGCGCGATCGAGCAGGTTCTGCACGATGCGGATGGACGCGGCGTCGACCATCACACCGTCGACATTGATAGCCCCAAGGCCTTGTTCCAGCGCTTCTGCATACGCCGCTTTCTGTTTGCGTGCGGAGGCGATTGCGTCGGCCGCGGGCGAGAAGACCTGTTGGGCGATCTCGACCTGGCTCGGATGGATCGCCCACTTACCGACCATGCCGAGTGCGTATGCACGCTCCGCTTCACGCTTGTAGCTGTCCGGATTGCGGAAGTTCGCATATGGCCCGTCGACAGGATCGATGCCGTTCGCGCGGCACGCGATCGTCATCTTGTAGCGCGGGTAGTGCCAGACGTCGCCGGGATAGGGGCCGGATTCGCCGACCGACATCACCTGCATCTGCTGGCTCGCCGAATAGTCACCCATGCCGAATATCAGGCATTCGAGGCGGTCGGAACAGGCCGCGATCTCATCGACGTTCATCATGCCCTCGACTTCTTCGATCAGGCACTCGATGCCGATCCGGTGCGGCAGTCCGAGTTTCGTCTCGAGCTGATCAAGCAGCAGATGCACGAATACCACGTCGTGCGCGCTCTTCGCTTTCGTCAGCATGATCGTGTCGATTTTCGCGCCGGCGCCGGTGACCACCTCGATGATGTCGTCGTGGCACCACTGCGTTTCGACGTCGTTGATGCGCACGCACAACGTGCGCGGCTTCCAGTCGAGCGTATTGAGTGCGTCGACGATCGAACCGCGGGCACCTGGCTTCGCACTCGGCGCCACGGCGTCTTCGAGGTCGAGGAAAACGTGGTCGAGTTCGAGTGCGGCGGCTTTCTCCATCATCTTTCTGCTGCTGCCGGGTACCGACAGTTGGCAGCGGCGCGCGCGCCGGATGCCGTGCTTTGCGTGAGCAGTGGCTCGAGAGGTCATGAAATGGCTCCAGTGCGTTTCATAGATTCGATTTCGGACGCGGAATAGCCCAGGTCCGTCAGAATTTCGGTGGAGTGTTCGCCCAACAATGGCGCTCGGGTGCGAACGCCGCCCGGTGTGCCGGTCATCTTGATCGGGGTTCCGGCAATGTTGACGGCGCGGTCGAGGCCCGGGTGATCGACCGATGCAAGCATGCCGCGAGCGCGCACGTGCGGGTCGTCGAAGATATCTGCGACGTCGTGCACCGGCCCGAACGGTACCAGGCTGCCGAGGCTTTGCTTCAACTGCGCTTTCGTCTGCGTCGCCGTCCACGCCGAGATCAGTTCGACGACCGCGGCGTTGTGCGCAACGCGCGCTTCGTTGGTTCGATACTGTTCGTGATCGACGAGATCCGGGCGTCCCATCGCGCGCGCGAGCGGCCCCCAGAACTGATCCATCGGAC
>JANLUG010000220.1:0-2637 GCA_031363335.1 Gammaproteobacteria bacterium | reverse complement strand
ATCCGCAACAAAGGCCGCATCGCCGTTGGCTACGACGCCGATTTCAGCATCGTCGATCTGACGCGGCGCGACGACATCGACGTGCACCTCGACCACCGCAATCGCGGTGTCGGCACCGGCGCGTGCGGCCCCGATACGTTGCCGCAATACTGCATCGGCGCGGGCGCGTATCGGTTTGCGTGGCGGTTGCGCGGTTATAGATGCGCTGAGTGGACGCCTGCGGACCTGGCCCGCGAGCGGTTTACAATCGGCGCGAAGTGAGGGGGCTTACGTGAGATACGAACTGCATCCGCGCAACATCGGATTCGAATGGCGCCGCAGCGAACCGCCGTTCCGCCGTCTGAGCGATTCTGAAGTGCGGGCGTATGCGGACGAAGGCTTCGTCGCGGTGCGCAATGCGTTCAGCGCCGAAGAAATTGCCGAAGTGGTCGCGGCGATCGATCCGCTGGAAGCGAAGACCGAGGCGTTCCTGCGCACGCGCGACGACGGCACGTTCGGCATCGCGCGCGCCGGTGAGATCACGTTTCGCCCGCACCTCGTCGCGCAGTCGGCGCAATTACGCGAGTTTTCGCGTCATCCGCTGCTGCTCGATCTGTGCCACGACCTGATCGGGCGGAACGTGCGTTTGTACTGGGATCAGTCGGTGTACAAGAAGCCGGAGGCGGACAAGGAATTTCCGTGGCACCAGGACAACGGCTACACCTACATCGAACCGCAACAGTATCTGACGTGCTGGATTGCGCTCACCGACGCGACCGTCGACAACGGCTGTCCGTGGGTCATCCAGCGTTTGCATCGGCTCGGCACGTTGCAACATCGATGGACCCCGCTGGGCTTTCAGTGTCTCGAAGATGTAGAAGGCGCCGCTCCGGTAGAGGTCGAAGCAGGTTCGATCGTCGTCTTCTCGAGCCTGACGCCGCACCGAACCGGGCCTAACGTCACCACTGGGGTGCGCAAGTCTTACATTCTGCAATATGCGCCGGACGGGGCGATTGCATATCCGATAGGGAAGGACGCGACAACGTGCGACGCGGCCGATCGACAGTATCTGGTCTTGCGAGAGGGACAAGCCGCATGAATCGCTTCGTGATGCTGACCTGGATTGCGCTCGCACTCGCGGGTTGTATGTCGTCGCCGAACCGCCCGCCGGAGATACAGTCCGCCGGCGGTATCGTGTATCCGGTGGACGCGAAGGACAAAAAGGTCGAAGGCTTTGTGCGCGTTGCGTACGACGTCTCGACCGATGGCACGGTGACGAACGCGCGTGTGGTCGAGGCCGATCCACCGGGAGTGTTCGATGAGGCCGCCCTCGCGGCGGTGCGCGGTTGGCACTTCCTTCCGGCGATACGCAACGGCAAGGCGGTGATGAAAGAGCTCGTCAGCCGCGTCAACTTCAAGCTCGGCGAGAGCGCCGACTATGCGCGTTGACGGCGCCGGGTGGGCGTCTGCTCGACGCTGAGCGGGTCGCCCGCGTGATGCGCATCGTCGTGACGTCATTGTTCCTGCTCGGCATCGCCGCATGCTCGTCGTCCGTCACACCGGTGCTCGGCTGCAAGGCAGCAGACGGCATCGAGCCGATCTGCGACTTCAACAATCCGGAGGATATCGTTGCGGTGCCGCCTGACGACTGGCTGCTCGTCAGCGAGATGGCGGACCCCGGCGGGAAGCCGGCCGGCAGCATCGCTGCCTATCAACCGGGCAGCGGTCGCAACGAGGTGTTGTTTCCGGTCGGCGAGTTCGATGACGTGCGCGACTGGGGCGACGCGGACTGTCCGCCGCCTCCGATCGAACAGTTCGCATCGCACGGCATCGACATCGAAACGCGCGCCGACGGTGCGCAGGAACTGCTCGTGGTGAATCACGGCGGCCGCGAGTCGGTCGAGTTTCTGCGAGTGGAGCGCAGCAGCGAAGGCCTGGCGTTGCGTTGGCGCGGCTGTGTCGAGGCGCCGCCGAACACCGTCTTCAACGACGTGGTCGCGCGCCGGGACGGCGGCTTCTGGGCCACCGACATGATGCCGAAGAACCATCAGCTGTGGGCGATGTTGACCGCGGCGGTGTTCGGCGCCGACACCGGCAAGGTCTATCGCTGGATGCCGAACGGCGGCTTCGCGATGGAGGCGGGCAGCGCGATGCCGTTCCCCAACGGAATCGAAAAGGGGCTTGACGAAGACACGCTCTACGTCGCGAGCTTCTTCGGCAACGAGGTGCGCCGTCTCGACCTGAAGCGCGGCGAGATCACCGGACGCGCGTCCATCGAACACCCCGACAACCTGACCTGGAGCCTCGATGGAAAGCTGCTGGTCGGCGCGCACACCGATTCGACGATCGAGATGATGCGATGCCGCAAGGTGCCGGTCGGCGCATGCGGCGCGGCCTTCGAAGTGGTGTCGATCGATCCGCAATCGATGGCGCAGTTCGTGATCCTCGCGCATCGCGGCGCGCCGATCGGCGGCGTTTCAGTGGCGCTGCGAATCGGCGACGAGGTGTATCTAGGCTCGTTTGCCGGCGATCGCATCGCGCGGTGGCGCGTCGTTGGCGAGACTCCCTGAGGGTATCCGCCGAGATTCGACTTCGATGGGGTCGAGCGGCGGCGGGTCGGTGTGCCGGACACGCTCAAGCCATCCCTGGGCGCTCCGA
>JANLUG010000182.1:0-3379 GCA_031363335.1 Gammaproteobacteria bacterium | reverse complement strand
TGCATGGATTGCGAGCGCGACGATCCACGCGCCTATATTGGCTTCATGAGTGGAGGCGGCGCATGAGCCGCTTCTCTCGCCGACAGATCCTTGCAGGGGGGTTGTTCGCAAGAATGGCCGGTGGTCTGTTCACCGGCGTCGCGCCGCGCATCGCAAATGCAGCAGACGCTCCCACCGGTCCGTTGCCGTGGCACAACTGGTCAGGCGGGCAGAGCTCGCAACCGGCCGGTCGGTTCGCACCCGAGACGGAAGATCAGCTGATCGATTTTCTCGGCCGCGACTCCGGGACGTTACGGCCCGTCGGTTCAGGGCATTCGTTCTCGGGCCTCGTTCCAACCGACGGCCATCTCGTGGTGCTCGACAGGCTCACTGGGCTGCGTGGGCACGATCCCGACACGCTTCAGGCAACGTTCGGCGCAGGCATCCGGCTGGCGGAGATCGGCCCGGTGCTCGAAGAGATTGGCCAGGGCATGTTCAATCTGCCAGACATTGATCGGCAGACGCTCGCCGGCGCCATCTCCACGGCGACACACGGCACCGGTTTGTCGTTGAACACGCTGTCTGCCTACGTCACCGGGCTGCGTCTGGTTACGCCAGCCGGCAAGGTCATGGAGCTCGATGCAGTGAAGGAGCCGCGTTTGTTCGCGGCGGCGCAGGTGTCGCTCGGTGCGCTCGGCTTCATCACCGAAGTGCGAATGCGCAACATGGCCGCGTATCGGTTGAAGAAGCGCACCTGGATTCAACCCACCGAAGAGGTGCTGCAGGACTTCGAAAAGCAGGCGCGCGCGCATCAGCATTTCGAGATGTTCCCGCTGACGCATTCGAAATACGCGAGCGTGCAGGTCATCGATGAGACGCACGAGCCGATCAACAACCCACAGGCGCCGCCGGATCAGGCGGATCCATATGACGAACTGATGCGCACACTCGTGCGCGTTCCCGTTGCGGGGCGTGGCGCGATCATCAACGCAGCGGTGGCCGCGGTGCCGCCGTCGGAGCCGGTCGTGGATGTGTCGTATCGGATTCTCGCGAACGTGCGTAACTACCGTTTCAACGAGATGGAATATTCAGTGCCGCTCGAAGCCGGTGCGCCCTGCCTGCTGGAAATCCTGCGCACGATCGACGAGAAACAGATCGACGCGGTGTTTCCACTGGAATATCGCTACGTCGCCGGCGACGATCTGTGGCTCAGCATGTTTTCGGGCGGTCCGCGCGCATCGATCTCGGTGCATCGCGACGCACGTTTCGACTACCGGCCTTACTTCGACATCGTCGAACCGATCTTCTGGAAATACGGCGGCCGCCCGCATTGGGGCAAAGTGCATTCGCTGAAGCACGATCAACTGGCGAAGCTGTATCCGAATTTCAAAGACTTCCTCGAGATGCGCGAAGCACTCGACCCGACGGGCCGAATGCTGAATCCACACCTGCGTGGTTTGTTTGGAATCGCGACTTAACGCGCTCGTCAGCCAACCGCTAGATCGAATAACCCTCTTCCGAGATCGGCATCGTGCGCGGGCGATTTCCACTCGCGGCATAGATCGCGTTGCACACCGCGGCCGCGAGCGGCGGCAACGCCGGTTCACCCAGACCGGTTGGAAGGTTGTCGCTCTCGATGAAGAACACATCCACTTCGGGAATGTTCGGCATCCGCAGAATCGGATATTCGTTGAAGTTCGCCTGCTGCGCGCGGCCCTCTTCGAACGTCACCTTGAGTCCGAGCATCGTGCTGAGGCCGTCGATCACCGCGCCCTCGCACTGATTCTCGGCCATGCTGCGGTTCACGATCGGCCCGACATCGCCGACCACCGTGACGCGATGCACCGTGATCTTCTTGTCCGCAGTCACGCTGACGTCGGCCACTTCGGCAAAGTAGCCGGCATGGCTGAAGTAGAAAGCGATACCCAGACCACGGCCTGCCGGCATCGACTTGCCCCAACCGGATTTATCGGCCGCGAGTTTCACCACGGCAGCCGCGCGGCCGGTGTTCAGTCGCCACGCGTTGCCGGGCTCCATCCAGCGCGGTTCGCCGAGCACTTCCAGCAGGAACTCGACCGGATCGCGATGCGCTGCAACCGCCATTTCATCGAGGAAGCTCTGCACGACGAAGCCGAATACATTCGATCCCGGCGCGCGCCAGGCACCGCAGGGTGAGTCCCACTGCAGATCCGTCTGCGTGAGCTGGTAGTTCGCAAGCAGCTCGCCGGGAAACACCTTCTCCGACATCTGACCGCCGGCCACCGCATCGCCGTTGTTCGTGAACGTGATGAAGTGATGGCGCCACGCCGACAATTTGCCCGCCGCATCCACCGAACCTTTGACGGCGTGAAAGCCGCCGGCGCGATAGAAGTCGTGCGCCATGTCGTCTTCACGCGTCCATTGCAGCTTGACCGGCGCACCGACACGTTTCGCGATGGCTGCGGCCTCGGCCATGTAGTCGTTGCTGAGGCGTCGACCGAAGCCGCCGCCGCAGCGTGTCTGGTTCACGGTGACTTTCGTCGGCGAAATCGACAGCACGGACGCGACGATCGTCACGCCCTGCTGCGGCGTTTGCGTCGGCGACCACAATTCGATCGCACCGTCGCGATACCACGCAGTGCAGTTCTGCGGCTCGAGCTGTGCGTGCGAGACGAATGCGTAGCGATACACAGACTCGACCGTTGCCGCGGCCGAACGCATATGCGCTTCCACCTTGCCCTTGTCCGCCACGATCTTCGCGCCGGGCCCCTTTGCAAGCTTGTCAGCGCGCGCGACGACCGAACTCCAGCTGTCCTTCGCCGCACCCGACTCATCCCACTTCACTTTCAGCTGTCGTTTTGCGCTGATCGCCGCCCACGTGCTTTTCGCAACGATCGCCACGCCCGGCATCAGTTCGCCGACCTTGCCGTTGCCGTCCAACACGAATACATCGAGCACGCCCGGCAGCTTCTTGATCTCGTCGAGATTCGCGCTGGCGACGCTGCCGCCGGTCGCAGGACATTTCTGGTACACCGCATATCGCATGCCCGGCAACGTCTGGTCGATGCCGAACAGCGGCGCGCCGGTGACGATGGCGTGGTTATCGACACCGGAAATACGTGTGCCGAGCAGGCGATAGTCGGCGCGTGTCTTCAGCGGAATCTTCTCGGCATCGGGCAATCGCAGCCGAGCAGCGTCGTTGGCGACATCGAAGTAGCTGACGCTGCGCCCGGTCGCCGTGTGCGTGATGGTGCTGTTCTGCGTGCGACATTCACTGTCCTTCACGCCCCACTGGGTTGCGGCCGCCGACACGAGCATCGCGCGCGCAACCGCGCCGGCGCGCCGCAGCGCATCCCAACAGGCCGACACCGATCGCGATCCACCCGCGACTTGTCCGCCGTATGCACTCTCGTCGATGCGC
>JANLUG010000130.1:0-1951 GCA_031363335.1 Gammaproteobacteria bacterium | reverse complement strand
AACCCGCCGTTCTGGTATCCGGGCAATCCGGTGGTGGCCGGCAAGTTCGGGCTCAACCTGCTCTGGCCGGGGCCGATTACGCCCGAAGCACACGCAACGTATCTCGAGAACTGGTACGCGCATGTCGGTTCGCCGTTGCGCGCCGATGCGCCGGGCGCGAAGCCGCGCGTCGGCAGCACCGAACTACTTGCGCTCAGCGAAGACGAAGCCGAAGCGAAGGCCATCGCCGCGCGCGGCTGGAAGGGCCTGATGCGGCGGATCACGCATGTGCACGCGATGGATCGACTCGCGCTGACCGAACAACAAGCGGAAACCGCGATGAATCCGCTGGCGCGGGGCGCGCAGGCGCTGATGGCGCCGGGCGGCGACGCGCTGCTGCCGATGCTCACGGCGAACTCCGGCACGCCCGCACAAGTGCGCGATCGCCTGCGGCAGTATCTGGCCACGGGTTTGTGCGACTACATCGTGCTGCAGTTGCCCACCGGCGACATGACGATCGATGAATCGATGCGGTCGCTGCGCTTGTTCATCGACGACGTGATGCCGGCACTCACGGCTGCGTAGGCTGTAGAAACTCCAGAATGTTGCCGTTGGGGTCCGTCAGCTTGACGCCGATCTTCCCGGGCCGCAGCGGCATCGGCCCCTCGAACGGAATGTTGGCCTCGCGAAGACGTTCGCCGATGGCCGCCGCGTCATCCACCAGAAACGCCAGGCCCACCGCCGCCATCGGCTGCTGCGCGGCGGCGTGAATTACGAGTTCGCTCTTGCCCGCGGCGAGTACCACGAAGTCGTCGCCTCGGATGAGCACCTCGCGGAAACCGATGCGCTTGTAGAACGCCCGCAACTCGTCGATGTTGCTTGCGCGGATCGTTACGTCCTGAATTCTGTCTATGTCTGTCATCTGTTCTCCCTCAACCGCCCGGGATTCGTGGCAGCAGGAAGATCTCGGCGCCTTCAGGAATCTGTTGGTTGCGATCATCTCGATAGATCTCGCCGTTGATGGATACGGCAACACCTTCATCGATGCGACGCTGCATGCGCGGGAATCGCTCGACGAGTTTGCGCAACAGCTCGCGGATCGTCGCGGCGTCGATCGTTATCGACGCCGCTCCGTCCGCGAACTCGCGCAGCGACGCCGACAACTGCACTTCGACCTGCACTTCTCAGCGTCCTCGAAGCGCAGGTCAGCCGTCAGCGGCGACCGTTCTTGATCGCCTTGAGAATCCGCGGTGGCGACATCGGGATATGCGTCATGCGGACGCCGGCGGCGTTCGAAAGCGCATTCGCGATCGCAGCGAGCGGCGGCACGATCGACGTCTCACCCACACCACGCACACCGTACGGATGACCCGGATTCGGAATCTCCAGGATCTGTGTATCGATGAACGGCAGGTCGGAACACACCGGAATGCGATAGTCGAGGAAACCGGCATTCTGCAGGCGGCCGTCCGCGCCGTAGATGTATTCCTCGTTCAGCGCCCAACCGATGCCTTGTGCGGCGGCCCCCTGGAACTGGCCCTCCACGTAGTCCGGATGAATCGCCTTACCGGCATCCTGAATCACCGTATACCGCAGCACTTTCGTCTTGCCGGTTTCGGGATCGACCTCGATGTCGCAGATGTGCGTAGCAAACGAAACGCCGGCACCGTCCGCCACCGTTTCGTTGTGGCCGGCGATCGGTCCACCGGTTTGCGGCGACTTGGCCGCGATCTCACCGAGCGTCAGTTCGTTGAGGTTACCGTGCTCGGCGCGCAGCGCCACTGCCCTGCCGTTCTTCCAGTCGACGTCTGCGACGTCGATGTCCCACATCTTCGCCGCGCGAGCCTTCAGCACCTGAATCGCATTGCGCGCCGCGAAGATCGTCGCCATGCCCGACGAGAACGTGCCGCGGCTCCCCTCAGTGGTGTCGTTGTGACCGAGCGACGCGGTGTCGGCGATGGTGCATTTGACG
>JANLUG010000171.1:0-1962 GCA_031363335.1 Gammaproteobacteria bacterium | reverse complement strand
CGACAAGCGGCCGCTGTTGTTGTTCGGTGTACCGCTCGTGGTCGTGCTGCTGTCTTGCTACGCCTATCTGCAGGCCGGCCGCTACGTTGATACGAACAACGCGTACCTGAAGGCAGACAAAGCCATCATCGCCGCCGAAGTCACCGGCAAGATCGTCGAAGTTGCGGTCAAGGAGAACGACCGCGTCGAGCGCGGCCAGCTGCTGTTCCGCCTCGACGACACGCCGTACAAGTTCTCGCTCGATCGGGCGGAGGCGGCGCTCGCACAAACCGCCCAAGACATCGCCGCGATGAAGCTGCAGTACGGCCAGGCGCTTGCCGAGATCGAGCTCGCGCAGAACAACGTCGCGTATTCACGCGTCACGTACGACAGGCAGGTCGGCCTGGTCGAACGCAAGATCGGCTCGATCTCCGATCTCGACGATACAAAACACAATCTCGATACCGCGCTGAAGCAGCACGAACTCGCAGGTCAACGCGCCGCGAAGATCCTGGTCGATCTGAACGGCAATGCCGATGTCGATGTGGAAGCGCATCCGCGCTATCAGCAGGCGAAGTCCGATCGCGATCAGGCAGCGCTCGATCTGCAGCGCACGATGGTGGTGGCGCCGTTCGCCGGCATCGCCAGCAAAAAACCCGAGATCGGCACGTATGTCGAACGGGGCAATCCGGTGATGAGCCTCGTCTCCGACGGCGACATGTGGATCGAAGCGAACTTCAAAGAAACGGATCTGACCTACTTACGCCCCAACCAGACTGTCGAGGTGCGCATCGACACATACCCGGGGTACAAGTGGCACGGCACCGTTCAGAGCCTCAGTGAAGCGACCGGTTCCGAATTCGCATTGCTGCCGGCGCAAAACGCGACCGGCAACTGGGTGAAAGTGGTGCAGCGAGTGGCGGTACGAATCACGCTCAGTCACGGTACCGACGATCCGCCGCTGCGCGCCGGCATGAGCGCGACCGTAACCGTCGACACGCTCCACACGCGCGGTCTGCGCGATCTGCTGCCGGGCTAGACCACACGATCAGGCCGCCGTGACGGCGGCAGTCGATCATTCAGGCCAGCGATGACCGAAACAACACCGGCCCTGCGGGCGATCATCTCCGCCACGATCATGCTCGCGACGATTCTGCAGGCGCTCGATTCGACGATCGCCGCGGTCGCGTTGCCTGATATGCAGGGCACCTTCTCCGCCACACAGGATCAGGTCGCGTGGGTGTTGACGTCTTACATCGTCGCAGCCGCGATCATGACGCCGATGGCGGGTTATCTCGGCGACCGGCTCGGCCGCAAGCAGCTGTACCTCATCGCCGTCAGCGGATTCATTCTCACGTCGATGGCGTGCGGACTCGCAACGTCGATCGAAGAAATGGTGCTGTTCCGTTTCCTTCAAGGCTGCTTCGGCGCGCCGCTGGTGCCGTTGGCTCAGGCGACGATGCTCGACACGTTTCCGCCGAGCCAGACCGGCAGCGCAATGGCGATGTTCGGCATGGGCGTGATGCTGGGGCCGATTCTCGGTCCGAGTCTCGGCGCGTATCTCACCGAGTACTACAACTGGCGCTGGGTGTTCTTCATCAACGTGCCGCTCGGCGCGATTGCGTTGTTCGGCATCCAGGCGGCCATCAAGGATCCGCCGCAACGCGACCGGAATCGACCCTTCGACCTGGGTGGGTTCGCATTGCTCAGCATCGCGATCGGCTCGATGCAGCTGATGCTCGATCGCGGCAACTCGCAACTGTGGTTCCAGTCGATGGAAATCGTCATCGAAGGCGTCGTTGCGGCGGTGTGTTTCTACATGTTCATCGTGCACGTGCTGACGAAAGACCGGCCGTTCATCGAACCGAAGATGTTCAAAGACCGCAACTTCAGCGGCGGCATGATTTTTATGTTCGTCGCGGGGATCAACATGCTCGCAACGATGGCGCTGATGCCGCCCTTCCTGCAGCGCCTGCTCGGCTA
>JANLUG010000137.1:0-4752 GCA_031363335.1 Gammaproteobacteria bacterium | reverse complement strand
ACCTGTTCGAACCGTTCTTCACCACGGAGCGGACCGGCACAGGCCTCGGACTTTACATCACGCGCGAATTGTGCGAAGCGAATCAGGCCCGGGTTACGTACACTCGCGATCGGCACGGCGGCAGCTGTTTCCGAATTACCTTCGCCCATCCGGATCGGATCACCGCGTAGCGTTTCATGGACTGCGATGACCAAGCGCGCATTGATTGTTGACGACGAGCCCGACATCCGCGAGCTGCTCGAAATCACGCTCGGCCGGATGGATATCGAAACGAAAGCCGCCAAGGATGTGCGTACTGCGACGGAACTGCTCGCAACCCACGAATTCGACCTGTGCCTCACGGACATGCATCTCCCCGACGGCGACGGCATCGAACTGGTGCGCCGAATCAACGCGGACCACCCCGGGCTTCCGGTTGCGGTGATCACCGCGTACGGCAACATGGATACGGCGATCGCCGCGTTGAAAGCGGGTGCATTTGATTTTGTGCAGAAGCCGGTCGATCTCGATCAATTGCGCGCGCTCGTCGATACAGCTCTGAAGCTCTCTGGGCTAGACGCACCGTCCGAATCGAGCATCCGGCTCACCGGCCGGTCGACGGCGATGCAGCGGCTGCGCGATCAGATCAAGAAACTCGCGCGCAGCCAGGCACCCATCTATGTCAGCGGTGAGTCGGGTAGCGGGAAGGAACTTGCCGCTCGATTGATCCACGAACAAGGACCTCGCGCCGATGCCCCGTTCGTGCCGGTTAACTGCGGCGCAATCCCGTCCGAATTGATGGAGAGCGAATTCTTCGGCCACAAAAAGGGCAGCTTTACCGGCGCGGTGGCCGACAAGGAAGGCCTGTTCCAGGCCGCGAGCGGCGGCACCTTGTTCCTCGACGAAGTTGCCGACTTGCCGTTACCAATGCAGGTCAAACTGCTGCGGGCGATTCAGGAAAAGGCGGTGCGCCCCGTCGGCAGCCAACAAGAATCGACGATCGACGTACGCATCCTCTCTGCGACACACAAAAACCTGGCCGGCGAAGTCGACGCCGGGCGTTTCCGCCAGGATCTGTACTACCGGCTCAATGTCATCGAGCTGCCGGTGCCGAGCCTTCGGGAACGGACCGACGACATTCCACTGCTGGCAAACGAAATCCTCGCGCGGTTGGCCGACGAATACGGTACTGCTGCGCCACAGATCGCCGACGACGCCGTTGAGGCGCTGAAGTCGTATGCGTTTCCCGGCAACGTCCGGGAGCTCGAGAACGTCCTCGAACGCGCGTTCACACTATGTGAGAACAACCGTATTCGCGCGTCCGATCTGAACCTTTCGGCCGCACGGCATGTGCCGCCGGTCCAGACGCTGACGGCGGTGATTCAATCTCCCGTCGCGCAAGAAGCCGACGCGATCGTGCAACTGCCGCCCGGCACGTCGCTCGAGGACTTCCTGGAGCGAATCGAGCGCCGCGTGATTACCGAAGCCCTCGAGGCTACCCGCTGGAACAAGACCGCGGCTGCGAAAAACCTGGGCATCACCTTTCGCGCCCTGCGTTACCGGCTCAAGAAGCTCGGTTTGGAATAATGCGGGCACCTAGCGGCGTCGGAAACGCACGCGCGGCCCGGCTGAATTCGACTGCTCACCGTGGGCTCAGCGTGGCGCAATTCGCGCCATGCGCCGATCGTTGGGAATTACGCTTACGGAGATGCTCGTCGCGCTGGCGCTGGTCAGTGTGATGACAGGTATGGCGCTGCCGGCGTTCCAGGGATTCGTCCAACAGAACCGCGCAACCGCGGCGCTCAATCAGTTGCTCGGCGCGCTGCAGAGCGCGCGTCATGCGGCCATCACATTACGAACGCCGGTGACGCTCTGTCCGAGCGCGGTAGCGACAGAGTGCGGCGCGCGCGATACATGGCACCTGGGAACGTTGATGTTCGCCGACGGGAACGCCAACGGGCGCCGCGACGCGAATGAGCAGGTACTGCGCTGGTTGCCCGGGGTCAGCGAGCGCGCGCGGATCTACTGGCGCTCGTTTCGAAACCGAAGCTACCTGCAGATCAGACCGAGCGGCATGACGGATTGGCAGAACGGCAACCTGCTCTACTGCCCGCCCGATGGAGATCCACGCTACGCGCGCGAGGTCATCCTCAACGCGCAGGCGCGCCCGCGGAACGCACCAGACACTGATCGGGACGGCATCGCGGAAGATGCCGACGGGCTACCGTTGCGGTGCCCGTAAGCGTCTAGGTCAGTACTGCACGGGAATCACGCCGGGCGCGAGTTCCTTCAGGTCGATAATCTGACTCTGCCCCGATTCGACGTAGCGCTGAACGAGTATCTCGACGTTCATACCGGGTGTAATCATCGTGAAAGCCCCGAAGCTACCGCCCAGCTGCACATGGGCGTCCAACGCGACATCGTACGAGACGCCGCCGACCACGATCTTGTTCGTGCTGTAGTCGACCGACTCGACCGGGCCCTGGCGGGACTCGATTCGAAAATCGTCGGCACTGGCGAACGGGGCGACGAGAATCGCCCCCGCCAACACCAGCCCGCGCATGCACGCGCCGATGAGTCGCTTCCCGAACCGTGTAGATACGCTGTTCATGAATAACTCCTCAGTTCGCGTTTTCGAGTTCACGCCACGACAAACGGCCGGTCTTCGCATCTTCCGGACCTGCGACCCGGATGGTGAGTTGTTCGTCACCGCCGGACAGGAACAGGAAGTCCGCGTCGCCGGTACCCAGCAGCAGCGACGGGTCGACCAGCTGGCCGTTCAAGTCGTCGGTACTGAACAGGATACCCGCCGCATATTGCACGCCACCCACCGTCACGAAGTCGGCGCTATCGATCACACCATCGTTGTTGAGATCCAGAATCGGCCGCGTCGGATTGCCGCCCGTCAGCGCGTCGATCGGGAATGTCGATCCCGGCGGCGACCGCAGACACGTGTTGGCATTACGCGGAATGACCGTCGTCACCAGCAACGAGCTACCGCGCGGAACGAAGCGACGAATCGCACGTTCACCCGGGAACTGCACCGCCGGCGGGGCAGCCCCATCGGTGTCGCCGTTGGGATTGCCTTGCAACGTGAGCAGCGGTCGCGTCAACGTGAAGTCGAAGTACCAGCCATAAACGCCCGGAACCACGCCGGCATCGGGCACATAGTTGACCGGGTTCGCCGAGACGATTCGCAGCTTCTCGAACGCCGTGCCTGTTTCGTTGACTACGTTGGTTACCGTCTGGCGCACGAGGCGCGTCGCCTTAGCATTGCTGTTGGCAGTTTTCGGGGCAACTTCGCCGCGGTCCCAGATTCCGTAAACCGATTGGATCTCCGTCGATACGCCATCCGTTTCGGTCACGTAGCTTCCGGTACCGACGATGATGACAAAGCCAGGCAACGTCGGATGCTTGAACACGTACGGTTGCGTGGTAATCGGCTGCCGCGTCGTGACCGCGCCCTTCGTGTACGTCGCCTGGAACAGCTTCGTCGCCTTCCAGTTCGCCGGGTTCGCGTTCGAGATGTCGAATCGATACAGATTACCGAACAGGTCACCTGCATACGCGACGTCGGCGGTACCGTTCAGATCCTTGTCGATCATCGTCGGCGTGCCCAGTCCATTCGGCAGTCCCGCCAGAGTATCGGGCGGCAACTTCACACCTTCGCCGGTATCGACCTTGTTGACGTCACCCGCCTGCCAGGCGTCGAGACCGTTCTCGATCGGCAGCACGAAGAGTTTCGCAATACCGGCAGTACTGTTGTAGCCGTTGCCGAATACAGCGGCCCACTTCTTCTGCGCGGGCGTGCCGCCGTCACTGACGTTCGTCATGACGATCTGGGCGGCGCTGTACGTATAGCCGAGGTCCTTGACCGGTTGACCGCCGAGATCGACGATCGCACCGACGGCTCCGCCGAGGGGAACGCCGAGTGAGTCGACCGGATAAGCGTCGTCCTGATCGGTGAACTCCCACAGTACCGAACTCGTCGCATTGGCTTCCGACGTGTAGGTCGTCGCCGGGTTAGTCACGTTCAGCGCGTAGTAGCCTTTACCACCAGCGCCGAGACCGCCAACAAGAACCGTCGACCAGGCCTTTGTAACCGAGCCCTTGTTCGGCGGCATGAACACGTCTTCCACGGACGGCGTGATGTCGACGAAGAATCGGTGTGCGTACGTCAGCGACGTCAGCTGGTCGAGATCGTTCTTGAACCGTTGCGATCCGTCGATCAGCTTGTTCGGCACGTAACCGATGCGCTCGTTGCCCGTCTCGGCGTTGAAGCCGTGCAGCATGCCGTCGTTGGCGGCGACATAAACCAACGGCTCGCGCGCCGCTTGCGTGTCCTTGAACGCCGAATACAGACTGGTCGTCGGGAACGGCGATTGATCGCGTCGAATGGCGCGCGGACCGCCGACGAACTGCGGTGCCGAGTGCACGATGTCGCCGAGCAGACCCTCGACGAGCGGTCGCGCGCGATACGTACCGGCCGGTTCTTCCTGGCTGCGGTCGCCGCGGATCCAGTTCAGTTCGTTAGCATCGAGAATCAGCTTCTGGTTCGCGTTGAGATTGCCGAACCGGAACGGTCGTCCAGCGTCAGCGACTCGATCGTACGTGACAATCACACGGTTGTTCGCGGTCTGCGTATCGAGCCGAGCGGCTGCGCGCCAGATCGGACTCGCGTCATCCACCATGCCGGTGGTCGCGTCCACGTTCAGCGCACGCAGGTCGCCCGAGTTGTACTTCAGGTTGAAGAAGCCGCGGAATTCCACGGTC
>JANLUG010000124.1:0-3327 GCA_031363335.1 Gammaproteobacteria bacterium | reverse complement strand
GCCATGGATGTTCCGGTCAACGCCGCGTATCCGAAGGTCACGCCGCCGTGGCTGTCGTCGCCGAACGTGCTGACGACGCCGTCGCCGATACCGTCGCCGTTCACGTCGGTTGCCGAGTTACCACCTGGGGCTGCAACGTCGATTGTCGGTCCGAAGTTCGAGTACGGCGCGCGCGTGCGCGTGATCGTGGTGGCGGCCACTGAAACGACGCCGGAATAGGCGGCCGGAAACGAGGGGTTGCTCGACGCATCGTTGCCCGCAGCGGCGACCACGATGACGCCTGCGTTGCGCACCTGATCGATGGTGTTCTGCTCGGCTTGCGACGAGAAGTTCGAGCCGAGGCTCAGATTGATGACATCGGCGCGCCGCGCCGGAACGGTATTCGAATCGTTCGACAGACCGGCTGCGTAGCGCACGCTTTGAATGACGTCGTAGGTGGTGCCGCCATCGACGCCGAGGGCGCGTAGCGGCATCAGCCGCGCTCGCCAAGCGATTCCCGCAACGCCGTCGCCGTTGTCGCTGTGTGCAGCGATCGTGCCGGCGACGTGCGTGCCGTGAAACGTGCTCGAACCACCGAAGCCGAGATCGCCGTTGTCGTTCGGATCGGGATCGATACCGTCGCCGTCGCGCGCGCGGGCCGGATCACGAATGAAGTCGTAGCCGGGGATCAGCTGACCTTGCAGGTCCGGATGGTCGAGCAGTATGCCGGTGTCGACGACCGCGACGATCACCTGATCGGAACCTTGCGTCAGATCCCATGCGAGCGGCAGGTTGATGTTCGAGTAATTCCATTGATAGACGTAGAACGGATCGTTCGGAACGCGGCTCGCGCGGCGGATGTAGTTCGGCTCGGCACGGATGACCGATGCGCGACGGGTCATGCGCGCGATCGCGGCTAATGTCTCGTACTTGCGACTGAGCCGCGCCGACACGCGAGCGCCGGCGCGTATGCCGTCTATTTTGTTGATCGCGGCGGACTGTGGCGCAGCCGGATCGACTTTGAAGAGTGCGGTGCCGCCTGCGCCGGCGATGCGATGGACCGCCGCGTCGTGAGGGTCGCCGCCTTGAACGATCATCTCACCGGGAACAAATTCGTCCGATGCACGCGCCGGCAGTGCGTGGCTGTTGGCGGGCACGTTCTGACCGACGTTCAGGACGTAGGTGGTCGCGCCGCCGAGGATGTCGACCTCGACGAAGTAGTCGCCTGCGGCTGGTACCGACAACGATCCCGACGCGCCGGTCACCACGGTTGCATCGATGACGGTCTGGTTGGCGTCGAGCAGAATCATCGATGCATCGACGTTCGGATCGGTGATGCTGAGCAACACGTTCTCGTTGCCGGCAAAGCTGATCCGAAACTTGTCAGTGACGTCGCCGACGTCGCGCAGCGCCCCTGGCTTGCCTTGCATCGGCAGAGTCAGGTATCCGCCGAGGCTGACCGGATTCGGCAGCACCTGCGCCTCGGTAAAACTGTTGTTGCGGACGAGCGGAACGGACGGATCATTCACGTCGGAGTCGACCGCGCTCGACGGCAGGATCTGGATGCGACCCGACAGCGTGAACGAACCGCTCGCGGGCGTTACGTTGATCGTCACCGAGCGCGATGCGGTCGCGCCGCGATTGTCGATGACGGTCAAACGCGCATCGAAGCTGCCGGAATCCGCATAGACGTGGCTCGCGCGACTGCCGACGGCACCGTTGCCGGCGTCACCGAAACTCCACGTATACGTGACGATGGTGCCGTCTTCGTCGTTCGAACTGCTGCCGTCGAACGTCACGCTCAACGGCGCAGCACCATTCGTGGGCGTCACGGTGAATGCAGGTTGGGGAGGCGCGTTGACGGCCGCGCCGCTGGTTCCGCCACCGGAACCGCCTCCGCCGCAACCCGCGACCAACGCAACGATGATGCTCAACGTGATTCGGGCGTGGAGGGGACAGCGCATGGCGGCGAAGTCTCGCACAGGCGCGAATGAATTAGAGGCGGGGAAGTTAGGAACGCTTGAAGTGCGGTTCACTCCGAAGAGGCGCGGGTGCTGCCGGGCGTTGCCCAACCCGCATCATCGACCAGTAGAGCCGACTAGCCTCCTCGGCAGGAACGGACGGGAATAAAAGGGCGTGTCGCCAGCGGCAGCTGGCGAAGACAACTTCACTTCTGGGGGAAGGACACTTGAAAGGGAGGACTGCATCACGAAGTTGTACGCACGCCGAAACTCTAGTGGATTCGATTATGTACAGTACAAGCAGGATGTCAACAGTGTTCGTACAGTTTTTGTACAGATTCGTTCAAGCGGGACTTCGATGCGGTTCCATGGCGGCCGCAAGCGCGCGTTCCAGCTGCGCGCGGGCATAGGACGCATCTTCGCGGAGCCGATCGTACATCTGCGTTTCGTCCGACTCGGTGAGGCACTGCGTCGCGTAGTCGGCGAATGCGTTCAGGTCGCTGATCAGAGAGACGAGATGGCGCGGTGCATCGAAGCCGCGGTTGCGCGCACGTGCGGCGATCTCGACCAGTTCGTGGTCCGTATAACGGCGTGGTGCGGCGCGTCCGGCGCGCGTGCTGTCGCCTGCGGGCATCGCGCAAGCGCGCATGAGTTCGTCCCAGGTCAACGGCCACGCGAGCGCCGTTGCGCCGTGTTGCTCGGATGCGTGCGCGAGTGCTTCGCGGCTCGCGAACTGATAGATCGCGAGCAGTCTGCAATCAGGGGCCGCGCGACGAACCCGCTGCAAATTATCAGCATTCAGGCTCGGGATCTGTACTGCGACCACATCGAGTTGAGCACGTTCCGCCGCGCGACTGTCCACGAAATCGTCGATGCCGACCCAGCGCTGATTGACCTCTGCGAGATCGGAATCTCCGGCCTCCTGCTCGAGGATCATCAGGTTCGGGCCGACGAGGCCGATCTGCGGCAGACGGTGCGGGCTGACAACTCGCGGTCGTGTGATGCCGATGCGCGCATCGAGCTGGTCTTCCGACAGTTCGACGAGGGACGATATCGGATGCCCGTCCTCGGTGAGCGCCTTGATCTTTTCGAGACGCTTGAGTTGGGTTCGGCTGTAGTAACGCGTGCGTCCATCCCGCTCGGCGGGAGCCAAGCCGTGTCGCCGTTCCCACGCGCGCAGACACTCGACACTGATGCCGGTGAGCTTCGCGACGGTACCGATCCTGTACAGCTCGGTTTCGCTCAATGCAGGGTCAATCTGGACAGGGGGAATGGATTGTACAGAACGACGCACAGGTGTCCAGTACAATCCATTCCCCCTGTCCAGATTGACCCTGCATTGAGCGAAACCGAGCTGTACAGGATCGGTACCGTCGCGAAGCTCACC
>JANLUG010000053.1:0-1667 GCA_031363335.1 Gammaproteobacteria bacterium | reverse complement strand
TCGGTGCGCAGCACGAGACGACGTGCGTCGTCTCCGCCGAATGAAGAGTCCGCCCAGCCGATCGACAGGTTGTACGTCCGTCCGAGATCGAGATCTTCGGTACGATCGATTCGATCGACATTGATGGTCGTATCGAACTGATCTTCTACGCTCGAGAACCCGATCCATGGGTACGCATACGTCCGATCCTCGGGAATGGGGTCCGGCGGAACACGACCGGCAATCTGGCTGAATCGGTACTTTTCGTAGTTGAATCCGGCGAGCCAGCGCCACGTATGCCCCTGCGTCTCGCCGTCAGAGAAGCCGCCGCTGATGCCGGCCTGGCGAAAATCCTGGCCGAACTCCGCAAACTTGTCGCCGAGTACGTATAGACCGCGCTCTTCATCCGTTTCTTCGAGTCGCCCGCCTAGCGCTCGCCGCGCGTCGAGTGAATAGAACGGCTGGCCGAGCTCCAGCACGCGGCGCGAACCGTCGCTGTTGTTTTCTAACAACGTCTGAAACGCGACGCGTGAGCCGGCGACATTCGGATTCTCATAAAAGATGCCCTCGCCTTCACGATCAGCGTCCTTCTCGAAGAACACCGATAGCGTTCGGCCGGCACCGAGTAGGTTCGTATCGGTGAGTCCATATCCGTACGAGTTGTCGCCGCCGGAGCGCGAGAAGTCCACGTTGGGCGTCAGTGTCCACACGTCGCGCACGACCACGTCGATGTCGAGCCGGTCGCCGCACAACCTGTGCGGAATCACACGCGCGTCGAACAGATAAGGCTTGGCGCGAAGGATTCGTTCGCTCTCGAGAATCGCGGACACTCGAACCGGCGTGCCCGGACGAAACAGAATTGCCTCGCGAATCGTGCCGGGGCGCGTCTGCATGTGCAGCCGATTCGCCCATCGGAACAGCGTATGGTCCTCGACGGGATCCGCCGTATCGAAGATCGGTTGGACGACCACCCGCACCTCGCCGGCCACATAGCTTCGATCACGCTGCAATGTGCTCGCGACACCGGCGTCCGCTTCGACATCGAACGGGTAGGCGGCGAGGTCCGCCTCATCGAACCGGCTGAGATCGATGCAATTCGTGTTGTCGGCGTGCGCATATCCGAAATGCCAGAGGCACACCAGCACCGCCAAGAACTTCCGCATCGCTACGGCTTAGCTTGCGTCGTCGGATGGCCCGGATTTCTGATGTGCTGCTTCAGCATCGCGACCTGTTCGGGCGAGACCGGCTCGAACTTCGGCAGGTTGCACTTCGGCCCCAACCGCACGCCGCCGATACCGTCGTCGGTGACGGTGCGTACGCTGTCCCATTCACACAGCCGATGCGCGTCTTTCTCGAAGGAGAGCACCGAGTTGGCTGTTACGCCGGGGCACCTCATGCGCAACTGCGCGAGCCACAGTTCGTTGCCGGTGAGATGGAACACGATGTAGCCGTCGTTGAGCGGTTCGGTGCGTTCGATCTTGTGCGAGGCGATACACTTGACTGCCTGCGAGTAGTCGAGCGGCGCGGCCGCGCCGCTGAGGATTTCTTCCGCGGTCGGTTCGGCGGCCGTCGCCGCTGCCATCCACAGCGTGGCGGCGCATAGCAGCAGTCCGCGCCGTTCACTGCGCATTCGGCGCCTTCGGTTTCGGGGCAGGCGATTGCGCGTTGCGCGCGAGCGCAATGCGCAG
>JANLUG010000119.1:0-5749 GCA_031363335.1 Gammaproteobacteria bacterium | reverse complement strand
CCCATAGCGCCGGCGTCGAGCATCTTCATGATGATGCCGGGCTCGTTCCACGGCACGCGCACGACGGGCGTCACATCCGTCGTCGAGATCGCCTCGAGCATCGCAAATGCGTCGGCGTACTCGATTGCGCCGTGCTGCATGTCGATGCAGACGTAGTCGTATCCCTGGTGCGCGATCGCTTCCGCCGAGAACGAACTCGGGATCGTCAGCCACGCGCCGTACGCGGGCTCGTCCCGCCGCCACATCGCCTTGAGCCTGTTCTCGCGCACGTTGCGTCCTTCCTTATATCGGGTACGGCTTAGCGGTAGCCCTCGATCACGGGCCGCCGGGGCAGCGTCCACCATGGCGCATTGAGCGCCGTGCGCAGTTCGTCTGTGATATCGAGTTGCGGTGCCAGCAGCGCTGCCTCGAGCTGCTCCGGCCTGCTCGCGCCGACGATAGCCGATGCCACATTCGGTTCGCGCAGGATCCACGCCAATGCGAACTGCGACAACGTGCAACGGGCTTCGTCCGCCAGCGGCTTCAACTTCTGCACCGCCTCGAGCACCGGCTTTCGCATGAACGAGCCGATGAACTGACCCATCGAAGAGCTTCCTGCTCTGGAATCGTCGGGAAGCGCTGCGCCCGGTAGGTACTTGCCCGACAGCACGCCTTGCGCGAGCGGCGAAAACACGATTTGTGAAACGCCGTTCGCTGCGCACATTGGAATCACTTTCGACTCCGGCCTGCGCCACAACAATGAATAGTGCGGTTGGCTCGACACAAACCGTTCGACGTTCGCGAGGTTCGCCGCCGCTGCGATCTGCGCGGGTGTCCATTCCGAGAATCCGATGTACCGAACCTTTCCGCTGCGCACCGCGCGGGTCAGCGCTTCCATCGTCTCCTCCAACGGCGTGTTCGTGTCGTAGCGGTGGCACTGATACAGATCGACGAAGTCGGTGCGCAATCGCTTCAGCGAAACATCGAGCTGCTTTTCGATCTGCGCACGCGACAAGCCCTGGTCAGTGGCGCTCATCGGGAAGTAGACCTTGGTCGCCAGCACATACGAATCGCGGGCGCGATTCGCAAGCACTTCGCCGAGCAGCGATTCGGCCGCGCCACGCCCGTAGGCATTCGCCGTGTCGATGAGATTGACGCCGAGCTCGAACGCGCGGTTGACGCAAGCGACGGCACGATCTCGATCCACCGCGACGCCATAGGTCAACCAGGACCCGAGAGAAATCTCCGACACGTTCAGGTCGCTCGCGCCGAGTTTGCGGTACTTCATGTGTCAGCCTCGAATTAAGAGGCCGTGTTGTACCGCAGGATCGCCTTCGTTTCGAGGAATGTCGTAGGCTACCCACCTCGTATAGCCGGTCGACATCGACCCAACCCAACGGAGAGCTCAGATGGCCAGCACATTCGGCGCCGAATCGACGACGGAAGACGTACTCGACGGCATAGATCTCAAAGGTAAACGGATCCTCGTGACGGGTGCGTCCGCCGGCCTCGGTATCGAGACCGCGCGCGCGCTCGCCGCACGCGGTGCACTCGTGGTCGGTGCCGCACGCGATCTAGACAAAGCAAAGGGCGCGACTGAAGGCGTGCGCGCCGCGGCGTCGAACGGCGGCGGTCTGGAACTCGTGCAACTCGACCTTGCCTCGCTCGCAAGCGTGCGCAAATGCGCCGATGCGCTCGTTGCGGCGGGCAAGCCATTCGACGTCATCATCGCGAACGCCGGCGTGATGGCGTGTCCTAAAGGCAAAACGTCCGACGGCTTCGAAACGCAGTTCGGCACGAACCACCTCGGCCACTTCGTATTCGTCAACAAACTGGTGCCGTTGCTGAAACCCGGTGCACGCATCATCAACCTGTCATCGGCCGGGCACCGGTTCGCCGATGTCGATCTCGACGACCCGAATTTCGAGCGCACCGAATACCACCCGTTCGTCTCCTACGGCCGCTCCAAGACGGCGAACATCCTGTTTTCGGTCGGTCTCGATCGTCGCCTGAAAGGTCGCGGCATTCGTTCGGCCGCGGTGCACCCCGGCGGCATTCAGACGGAGCTGGGCCGCCACCTCACACCGGAACTGATCGCGCAGATCATGCCCGCGGGTCCGGCGTCGTTTAAGTTCAAGACGATTCCGCAAGGCTCCGCGACGTCTGTGTGGAGCGCGGTTGTCGCACCGGCGACCGCGGTGGGCGGCCAATACTGCGAGGATTGCCACGTCGCGGAAGTCACCAACGACCCAGCCTCGCGACAAGGCGTACGCAGCTACGCGCTCGATGCTGCGCACGCAGATGCGCTGTGGGCAAAGAGCGAGCAGATGGTGGGCGAGCGGTTCGCCTTCGGCTGACTGTCAGGCGAGTCCGAGGAAGCGTTTTGCGGCGCCGTTGAACAGAGACACTCTATCGGCCGATTCGACACCGTTCAGAAAATCGTGCAGCTGCGTCTCCATGATCGTATACGGATAATCGGTACCGCCGAACACCTGTCGCGGCGCGAAGTCGTGCATCAGATGGCGTAGATAGTTTGGTTCGTAGACGAGACTGTCGTAGAAGAACCGTTCGGCGTAGTACTTCGGCGGCTGCGGCATCGCGCCGCCGAATCCATACGTTACGTTCCATCCCTGCGCGAGCCGATGCGTGAGCGGCACGATGGCGCCGCCGCCGTGACTGAAGCCGATGCGCAAATTGGGATACCGATCCGGCACACCCGCGCGCATCAATGAAATCGCTGTTAGAGCTGTGTCGAGTGGGAACGCGGCGAACGGTACCAAATCCGGGAACGCCTGCAATCGATCGGCGCCGATCGGATGCAACGCGTGCACGAAGATTGCCAGATTCAAACGTTGCGCTTCTGCGTAGAACTCGTCGAAGCGCGCGTCGCCCAGCACGATGCCGTTGATGTTGCTGCCGATCTCGACGCCATTGAAGCCATCGCGCTTCAAACGCGCCAGTTCCGCGGCGGCCAGTGTGGGGTCCTGTAACGGCACGATACCGAGCCCGGCAAATCGCGCCGGCGCCGCGCTGACCATCGACGCGATCGTGTGATTCATCCACCGCGCCATCTCGAGACCGTCAGACGACGTGAACCAGTACGACAACAGTTCCGGCATCGGCGACAGCGCCTGCATCGTTACGCGATCCCGATCCATGTCTTCGATGCGGCGCGCAACGTCCCACGAGCGCGAATCGATTTCACGAAACGGTTTGTCGGCGATCATCACCGTGGCGTCGGTCGCGTTGCGGCTGTGCATACACGGCCAGCGCGCATTCGTAGTCGGCGACGGATTGCCCGGAAAGCGGTCCGGGACGATGTGCGCATGGACGTCGATCAGATCCACGGCTATGACTTCGGTACGCGCACGATCATGCCGTTCAACTCATCTCGTACTTTGATCTGGCAGCCGAGACGACTCAGCGCGGTCGGTTCGTCGGCAAATTCCAGCATATCCAGTTCAGACTGTTGCGGCGGCGCCAGCCGGCAGTACCACGCATCGTCGACATAGACGTGACACGTCGCGCAACTCATGACGCCGCCGCACTCGCCGATGATCCCCTGAATGCCGATACTCAATGCGAGCTGCATCAGGCTGATGCCGTTCGCCGCGTCAATGCGCTGCTCGGCGCCGTCGGCAGAGATGTATGTGATCGTCGGCATCGTCAGAGCATCGTGCTGCCGCCGTTGACGCTGATCACCTGGCCGGTGACGAACGACGCTTCGTCGCTGGCCAGGTACGCGACCATCGAGGCGACCTCTTCCATCTCACCGGGGCGCCCCATCGGGATGACGTCGGTGAACTTTTTGATCAGCGCATTGCCGGTGCCCATCAGCTTCTTCACCGGCGGCGTGGCGACCATACACGGCGCAACCGTGTTGACGGTGATTCCTTGCATAGCGAACTCGCGCGCCAGGCCCGTCGTCAGGCCGTGCACACCGCCCTTCGCGGCGTTGTAAGCGGCGTGATCCCACAACCCGTTGCGCACCGAATCGGCGCCGATGTTGACGATCCGACCTTTGCCCTGTTCGATCATGAACGGCAGCACGGCGTGGCAGCACCACAACGTGGTCCATAGATTGCGATTCAGCGTCTGGTGCAGCGTTTCGGCGGTGTGCTCCAGAAACGGGCGAATGACACCGCCACCCGCATTGTTGACGAGCACGTCGATCGAACCAAAGGTTCGCTTCGTCCTGCCGATCATGTCGCGCACCACCGCTTCGTCGCTGAGGTCGCCGACGTGGCCGATGGTCTCGCCCCCGAGTTCACGCACCATTGCATCGACGTTGGCCTGCACCACATCGGCCACCATCAATTTCATGCCATCGGCGTGCAATCGCTTCGCGATGACACCACCGATGCCGCTGCCGGCGCCGGTGACAATGCCGATCTTGCCGGCGAGCCCACTCATGACGTGAAGCGCTCGATGACGCCCTTGGACGCAAAGCCGGGTTCCGGCACGGCACCCCAGAAGTCGATCGACTTCAATCCAGGCGGCATCAGGCGAGGCTCACGAGGGTTGAGTTCCGGAAACTCCTCCATGCCGAAGCTGTATTCGAGCGTGAGCCCGTCGGGATCGAGGAAGTACAGCAACACCGATTCCGACGGCGGATGCCGACCCGGGCCGAATACGATCGGCACCTCGTTCTTCTTCATCCGATACATCGCGCGGCCGATGTCGTCCATATCCGTCACCATGAAGTTGACGTGGTTCAGCCGGTTCTCGCCGGCGTTACCGAGCCCGAACGAGTGATGTAACGGGTTCGGGAAACAGCGCATGAACGTCACGGTGCCTTCGATGCGGTCCGAGGCGCGGAAATTCAGCTGTTCGAGAAAGAACTTCTCGGTCGCCTTGTGATCCTTCGCGAACAGCACGAGATGGCCGAGCCGCGCGATCTTCGCCACGCTCGGCACGAAAGCCGACGCCGCCTTACTCAGCGAATGGAAATACTCGAACGTTGCACCGGTATTCGGTTCGGTAATCCGAAACGCATCTGCGATTCCAAGCGCGGCGCAGTCCGCCGCGGCGACCGGATGCGTCTCGATGTCCAACGACTGCAGATGGGCGCGGACACTCGCAACATCCTTCGCCGACTCCATTTCCCAGCCGACCCGACGCAGCCCAATCGTTTCGGACTGGTGCAGCACGATGTCGTGGTGGCGTTCGCTGCAGCGGAACAGATGTTCGCCGTTCGGCCCTTGCCCCGCAGGCGTGAGGCCGACGAAATCGCGGTAGAAGGCGCTCGAACGCGACACGTCGGTGACGTTCAGCGCGACATAGCCCAAGCGGCGGTAACGAAAATCCAGCGGCATGATCGTCCCCCTAAAGAATGATGCTGACTTTGCCTTGCGCGTTGATGTCGTCGGTATCGATGAACGACGTCTTCTTGCGGATCTTGATCGCGCCGGCATCGACGCACAGTTCGTAGCGGTGATGCCCGAGATACGTCTCCGTCACGCCGCGCTTGCTGCGATACGTGACGAAGTTCGACGTCGCCGCGAACGAGTCGTTAGCGCCGCCGAGGATGCGCACGTTCGTCACCAGGCGCCGGCAGCGCGAATGCGGGAATTCCACGTGCGCGTTCTTCTTGCCGAGGCGCTTCACGCGCTCAGTGAGGCGGTGGTAGTCGTCGGCTACGTAAAACAGTGTCGTGGCTGGATCGACATCGTCGTTCGAACCTGCGGGCGGCACGAGGTAACGCGCGCCCGGCACGAACAGCGCCAGCCACTCTTCCAGACGCCACTCATCGAGCAACGCGGCTTCCTGG
>JANLUG010000026.1:0-2580 GCA_031363335.1 Gammaproteobacteria bacterium | reverse complement strand
GTCTACTCGATGCAATATCTCGCCGTCGCAACGTATCTGTCGGCGGCGCGACCCCTGTTCCAGCACGCGCTGCTGCCGGCACGGTTGGAGGATGTGCCGGGCTGCCAGTCGTTCGATACGGTGCTGTCGATGGGCGTTCTCTACCATCGACGCGACCCGGCCGAACATCTGCGCGCGTTGCACGCGCAACTGCGGGCGGGCGGAGAGCTGGTACTGGAAACGTTGATCGTCGCTGACGGATCGACCGAGGTGCTGATTCCGGACGGACGCTACGCGCAGATGCGCAATGTCTGGCGTATACCCGGTCGCGGCACGCTCGAATCATGGCTCGCCGACGCTGGCTTCGACGCAATACGCGTTGTCGATATCACCGCAACGACCGTCTCGGAACAGCGCACGACGCAGTGGATGCGGTTTGCGTCGCTCGCCGATGCGTTGGTCCCGCTCGATTCTCACCGCACGATCGAAGGACACCCGGCGCCGGTGCGCTGCGTCGTGATCGCCAGGAAATGACTCGAGCGGTCTATCTCAAACGAGGCGGCGCTTGCGCTCGGCTTCCGCCGTTACCCGTGCTTCGCGTTCGACCGTGACGCTGACAGGTGCGCCGGCGATGAACGCTTCGGTCATCTGGTGCGCCTGATCGTCGGTGTATTGCCGCGGCGGATGTTTGCAGAAATAGGCGGCCGGACCGTCGAGTACACCGGATTGCCCGCGTTCGAGCGCGAGTTTAGCGCAACGCACCATGTCGATGGCGACACCGGCAGAGTTCGGTGAATCCTCTACGGAGAGGCGCAGCTCGATGTTCATTGGCACATCGCCGAACAGCTTCCCTTCCATGCGCAGGAAACAGACTTTGTTGTCTTTCTGCCACGGCACGTAGTCGCTCGGACCGATGTGGATGTTGTCGTCGGCAAGCCGTTCTTCAGCGACCGATTGCACCGCTTCAGTCTTGGAAGTCTTCTTCGAGCGCAAGCGCGACCGGTTCAGCATATTCAGGAAGTCGGTGTTGCCGCCGGTATTCAGCTGATACGTGCGTTCGAGTTTGACGCCGCGCTTGTGGAACAGATCGGTGAGCATCCGATGCGTAATCGTGGCGCCGAGTTGCGCTTTGATGTCGTCGCCGATCAACGGCAGGCCGGCGTCGCGAAAGCGCTGCGCCCAAACGGCGTCGCTGGCGATGAACACCGGCATGCAGTTGACGAGCGCAACCCCCGCCTCCAGCGCGCACTCGGCGTAGAAGCGCACCGCCTCCTCCGAGCCGACCGGCAGATAATTCAGCATCACTTCGGCGCACGACGCGCGCAGCGCGGCAACAACTTCCGCCTGGTCGGCCTCAGGCGCTTTGGCGCGTACAAAGGTCTGGTGATCGGGATAGTCTTCGAGGTGTTCGGAGAAACCGTCGAGCACGCGCCCCATGCGTACTTTCACGCCGCTGCGCGGCAGGTCATCGCAGAATACTGTCGTGCAGTTCGGCAATTCGAAGATGGCTTCGTTGACGTCGCGTCCCACCTTGCGGGCGTCGATGTCGAAGGCGGCAACGATTTCGAGATCGGAGGGACCGTACTCACCGATCCGCCAGTGCATCAGGCCAACGGCGTTCTCGGGCGTTTTATCACGGTAGTAGTGGACTCCCTGAATCAACGAACTCGCGCAATTTCCGACGCCGACGATGGCAACCCTGATGGGGCTCATCCACTTTCCTCCAAGCTGACCCTAATAAAGGTGAGACGGGTTGTCTGTCATTCGCAGGGCGCGAGGATACTTGGTCGCGGCTGGAATTTCGATGCCGGATCGAACAACTATCGTGCCGATCGAACTCCGCTGTCCGATCAAACTTCGATGGTAAAGTAGCCGCCTTTCGCAACCGCCTTTCGAAACGCAGGTCCGCTGATGCCGGAGTCGATTTCGGGAGAACTGGCCACACTTCGCGAACGCACCGAACGGTTCGCAACCGAGGTTCTGGTTCCCAACAAGCTCGCAATGGCCGGTGGTTCGTCGGAGACGCAAGCGCGCGCCAACGTCGTTCGAGCGGCGCGCGACGCCGGCTTCTTCGCAATGACACAACCGCGCTCGGTCGGCGGCACCGAGGCGGGGCTCCTCGCGCTGACGGTCGTGCGCGATACGCTCGCGGCATTCAACACCGGACTCGCCCACTACGCATTCGGTCCGGGTCCGGGTGTGCTGGCCGGATGCACCGAACCGCTGCGTTCCCAATACCTGCTGCCGCTGCTGGCCGGTGAGAAACGCGCGGGCTTCGCGTTCACCGAGCCGGACGATGCCGCGCATTTCACCCGCGCGGAGCCGCATTCCGACGGACTGCGTGTTACCGGGCGCAAATCGTATGTCACGGGCGGCGGCAGCGCCGACTTTCTTAACGCGCTCGTCGACATACCCGGCCAGGGTCGGGCGATGCTGGTAATCGATACGCATGGCCCGGGCGTCACGCTCGAGCACCGCTTCGAATCTCTCGACGGCAGCCATCACGCCGCATTTCGTTTCGACGACGCGCCGGTGCCGGCCGATCACGTCATCGGCCGACCGGGTGAAGGTCTGCCGCGCGCGATGCGACAGATTGGTGAT
>JANLUG010000003.1:0-7889 GCA_031363335.1 Gammaproteobacteria bacterium | reverse complement strand
CGCGTAAGGCATTGTGGGCGTTGTATGGCTTCGCCGGTCTCGCGGGCCTGTGTTTCATCGCGTACAGCAACCTGCCGGGTTGGGATCTGATGATCTATCCGTATTGGGTATTCATGGCGTCGAGTATCGCCGCCTATTTCTTTCAGAGCCGCGGCGGTTGGCAGCGTCGCTATCATGATTACCGGGTGTTGGCCGAGGCGCTGCGCGTCCAGTTCTATTGGGCGATTGCCGGGGTCGAGCGACCGTCGGTCAGTCGCTTCGGCCACGACGCTTTTCTGAAGCGCCAGGAACTGGAACTCGGCTGGATCAGGAACATGTTGCGCGTTGCGGGTCAACGCGACGATGCGACCGAAGACGCGCCGTCCGATGCCGGCGTCGAGGTTGCGGTCCGGGATTGGGTTGGCGAACAACTGAACTACTTCCGGCGGCGCTGGCCGCAATTGCTCAAGTGGCACCGCTTTACCGAAATGTTGGAGCGCACGTCATACGCGGGCGGCCTGCTGCTCGCCGGATGGCTGGCGCTCGCACAACTACTATTCGGACGGGAGCCGGCCAACCTATTGATCGCTCTTGCGGGTGTGCTGCCGGTCGCCGCGACGCTGCGCGCGCACTTTGCGCTGCGAACCGCGGAAGGGGAGTTGATCAGCCAGTTCCAGTTCATGGAGCGCATTCTTTCGAATGCGCAGCGGCAGCTTCAGATCGCGACGAGTATGGCGGAACGGCGCAGGATTCTGCGCGAGCTGGGCGACGCGGCATTGCGCGAGAACGGACAGTGGATTCTGCGTCTGCGCGAGCGGCCGATATCGACAGTGGGTTGACTGTCGGGGCGAATCAGCGATGCAGGATCGCGTCCCAGAGCCGCACCGTGGCATTGTCGTCGACGGCGCGGCACGCGATGTGTCGATCGAGATGCATCTGCATGCGTGCGCTCGCGGTGAACGGCAGCCAGTTCGGCGGTGGCGCGCCGTATCGCGCGAAGTGTCCCCACATCGTCATCATCCGGTCCGAGAGAGCGGTCGCCTCCGGCCCCGCGCCAACAAACTTTGCGATAGACGGTAGATCGAAGTTACCGAACACGAACGGAATTTCGAGCGCGTGAGTCGCGCCCAGCCAGCCGCGCAGCGCCGGCGACGGCCAATCGAACTGATACACCCAGGTGTTGCCGCCGCGCGCGATTGCGTAACGAAACATCGGATCGCGGAATCGCAATTCGGTTTCGATGTCGGCGAGCATCGCGGCGTTCGGATTGCGCGACGGCGCCGCATCGTTTCGATAGTGCGTAAACACCCGCGCGGCGGCGGCAGGAATATCCGCCACGCCGAGCTCGCGTAAGCGCTGCTGCAGGTGGCTCGTCAAAGCAGCGTCGTCGAGCTTGAAGCTCGCGCGAATGTACAAACGGTATTCATCGCGATTGATTCCGATGATCAGCGGCACCTGCGCGCCGGCTCGAGCCGCCGCCAACGGGTCGACCGGCAACAGTTCGCCATCGATGTGCGGGCGCAGCGGGTTGGCTCTGTGTTGTACGCGCAGACGCCGAATGGTCGTGCGCTGTGCGTCGAGCAACGCCGCCATGTCCGCTTCGTCAGGGTCCACCGCGAGTTCCTCGCGCGCGACGGCGGCGGCTTCATCAGCTTGTGCGCGCGTCGCGACATTGCCGGCCGCGCCGCTCTGGGCGATCGCGCGATGGAACAGACCCGCTGCCGACGGCATTGCGAGCAGATTGCAGACGCTCATTGCGCCGGCCGATTCTCCGGCAATCGTTACATTGCCGGCATCGCCGCCGAATGCCTTGATATTGCGGTTTATCCATTCCAGCGCCGCGATCTGGTCGCGCAAGCCGACGTTGCGCTCGCGAAACGGCGCGAATCCCCAGAGTCCGAGCCGGTAGTTGATGGTCACCACTACCAGTTGCTGTGACGCCGCGAGATGCGAGCCGTCGAACAGGGGATCGGCGCCATCGCCGTGGATGTAACCGCCGCCATAGATCCACACGAGTACGGGACAGGGCGCGCTGGCTTGCGACGGTGCAAATACGTTCAGATAGAGACAATCCTCTGCGACGCGCGCCGCGCCGCGCAAGCCGACGCCGACGGTCCTCGATTGTGGAGGAGCGGGCGCCGCTTCAATGGCGTCGCGCTCACCGGACCAGCTGACGGACGTACCCGGTCGCAGGAATCGCGCGTCTCCCGTGGTGGCCGCTGCGAACGGAATGCCGAGAAATCGCGCGACGGCATCGTGAACGGAACCGACCACCGTGCCGGCGTTCAGAACGATCCTTTCAGTTCGCATGCGCGATTCGAGTCTCGATGCCGCCGTTTGTGGACCATGCGGCCACCGTATCGACCCAGGCCGGATCGTCGTTCAAGCAGGGCACCAGGGTGAGCGACTCGCCTCCCGCACCGAGGAATTGCTCGCGGCCGGTGATGCCGATCTCTTCGAGTGTCTCGAGATTGTCGGCGACGAACGCGGGACAGACCACCGTCAATCGGGTGATGCCCTGGCTCGGCAGCGTTTTGAGGAGGTGATCGGTGTAGGGCGTGAGCCAAGGTAACCGGCCGAGCCGGGATTGAAAGCTGACGCGCCACTGATCCGCCGTCAGGCCCAATCGCATCGCCACGCGGCGCGACGTCGCGAAAATCTGGTGCCGGTAGCACGTTGCGTGGGCGATCGACGGACGCTCGCAGCAATCGGCGGTTTTCAGGCAGTGAGTGCCGGTCGGGTCGGCTCGAGTTATGTGCCGCTCCGGCAAGCCGTGGTAGCTGAACAACAACAATTGCGAATCGGGTGGGGTCGCGCGCGCGATCGACTGCGTCAATGCGTCGATGTAGCTCGGTTCTTCGAAGAACGGCTCCAACACGGTCAGGCTAACGCTTGGGCTCAGGCGCGCGAGCTGGTGCCCGACGGCTTCGATGGTGGTGGTACGCGTCGAGTCGGCATGATGCGGATACATCGCGATCAAAAGAACTTCGTCGACGCCCGTGTCGACCAGCTTCGCCAGCGCGTCACCGATGCTCGGCGTGCCGTATCGCATTGCCAGTTCCACAGGGAACGCAATGCGCTGCGCGAGTGCCGCGCGAAACGCTTCGGATTGGCGTAGCAACGGCGAGCCGGTCGGCCCCCAGATGCGCTGATACGCCTGTGCGGTGCGCTTCGGCCGAAACGGCAGGATGAATCCGGAGACGACGACCTTGCGGATCAACCACGGCGAGTCGATGACGTAAGGGTCCATCAGGAACTCGCCGAGATAGCGACGAACGTCGGCCACGGCGGTGCTCGCGGGAGACCCCAGATTGACGAGTAGAATGCCGCGTCGGCCCACTCCGTATCCTTGGTTGATGCAAAGGGATGGGATAGTATCCGCGCTCTTTTTCAAAGTCATGAGCGATGACCGTCATCATCGACTACGACGCAGGCAATTTGCGCAGTGTGCAACGCGCCTGCGCCGAAGTCGGGCTCAGCGCGCGCATCACCAACGATCCAAAATTGGTCGCGCACGCGGACCGCGTCATATTCCCTGGTGTCGGCGCCGCCGCGAGTGCGATGAAGAGCATCAAGGCGAGCGGTCTGGACGTGGCATTGCGACACGCCATCGATGCCGGAACGCCGGTGCTCGGCATCTGTCTCGGGCTGCAGATCTCGCTCGACCATTCGGAGGAGGGCGACACGCCGACACTCGGCCTGATCGAGGGGCGTGTGGTTCGCTTTCGCCTCGACGATCGGGCGCTGAAAATCCCGCACATGGGCTGGAATGAGGTGACGGTCGTAAAGCCGCATCCGCTGCTGCGTAAAGTGGCGCCAGGGGCCGAGTTCTATTTCGTGCACGGCTACTATCCGCAGCCGAAGCAGACCGCCGAGATCTACGCAACCACGGAATACGAGCGCACCTTTGCATGCGCGTTGGGTCGTGCGAATTACTTTGCGACGCAGTTTCACCCGGAGAAGAGCGGCCGCGCCGGGCTCGAGCTGCTGAGTTGCTTCGCAACCTGGGACGGCCAGCCGTGCTGAGCAAACGGCTGATCGCCTGTCTCGACGTGAGGGACGGCAAACTGGCGAAGAGCATTCGATTCGTCGATACAAAAGACATCGGCGACCCGGTGCAGAAGGCGCGCGAATACTACGAAGACGGTCTCGATGAGCTCGTCTTTTACGACATCACCGCGTCGAGCGACAAACGCCGGATCATGCTCGACGTCGTCGAAGCCGTGGCCGAGCAGGTGTTCATTCCGCTGTCGGTCGGCGGCGGCGTGCGAACGCTGGCGGATGCGACGGATCTGCGGCTCGCCGGTGCCGAGAAGATCAACGTCAACACCGCGGCTGTCGAACGCCCCGCGTTGATTGCCGAGTGCGCCGAGGCGATCGGCAACCAGAACATCGTGCTGTCGATGGACATCAAAGCCGTTGGCCGCGATTCGAACTGTCCGTCGGGATACGAGATCGTGATCCACGGCGGGCGTACCCGTACCGGCAAAGATGCACTGGCGTGGGCGCTCGAAGGCGAACGCCTCGGCGCCGGTGAGCTCGTCATCAATTCGATCGATGCCGACGGCACCCGGGAAGGCTACGAACTCAAGCTGACGCGACTGTTGTCGGAAGCCGTGCGCATCCCGGTGATTGCGTCGGGCGGTGCGGGCAAGCCGGAGCACCTTTACGACGTTCTGACGAAGGGGAAGGCGGACGCGGCACTCGTCGCATCCATGGTGCACTACGGCGACTATCGCGTCAGCGAACTGAAGGCGTATCTGCATCGGCGCGACATCAAAATGCGGATGAACTGGTAGATGAAAGCAATCGTCGTCGAAGACAACGCGCTGCGCTGGCGCGACGCACCGGATCCCGTTGCGGGTGCCGGTGAAATTCTGATTCGAAATCACGCCACCGCGATCAATCGCGCGGATCTTGCGCAACGCGCAGGTGCGTATCCGCCGCCGCCTGGTGCGAGCCCGATTCTCGGACTCGAGTGTGCGGGCGAAGTGATCGCCGTGGGTTCAGGGGTCTCGACGCACCAGGTCGGCGACCGCGTCTGCGCGCTGTTGTCCGGCGGCGGTTACGCGGAACGCGTGAACGTGCCGGCGGGCCAGGCGTTGCCAATTCCCAAAGGCCTCGCGTTCGCGCAGGCGGCTGCGCTGCCGGAGGTATTTGCCACCGCGTATCTGAATCTGTTCATCGAAGCGCGGCTCGTAGTCGGTGAACGCGTGCTGCTGCACGCGGGCGCCAGCGGTGTCGGCACTGCCGGGATTCAACTGTGTCGCATGAATAAGAGCCCGTGCTTCGTGACGGTCGGCAGCGACGACAAAGTCGAGCGATGCGTTGCGCTCGGCGCCGCGGGCGGTGCGAATCGCCGCACCGGCGAGTTTGCCGAGCGCGTTGCCGGATGGACCGACGGTCAGGGCTTCGACGTGATCCTCGATCCCGTCGGTGCCGGCTATCTCAAGGCCAACCTGCGCAGCCTGCGCACGGACGGCCGTCTCGTGATCATCGGTCTGATGGGCGGCGCGGTAGCGGAACTCGAACTCGGGTTGATGATGATGAAACGGTTGCGCGTCATCGGCTCGACGCTGCGCGCGCGTTCGATCGCGGCTAAATCCGCCGTGATGGCGGATCTCGAGCGCGTCGTCTGGCCGCAGATCGAGAACGGTTCGATCCAGCCGATCGTCGAAACCGTCATTCCGATCGAAGAGGCCGATCGGGCGCATGCGCTGGTCGCCGCGGATCAGACTTTCGGCAAAGTCGTGATGTCGATCGGATAGCGAAGGGACTTGACCGCTATACGAGCGCTTCGAGCGCGCCGCGCTGGGTCGATAGGGTCTCGATGGCATTGCGAATCTCCGCGGCACGCTCGCGCTCTTTCGCGACGACATCGACCGGGGCCTTCGCGACGAAACCCGCGTTGTCCAGTTTGCCTTCGATGCGCGCGAGCTCTTGTTGGCGCCGCGCAATTTCCTTGTCGAGCCGCGCGCGTTCCGCAGCGACATCGATCAATCCCGCCAGCGGCACCATCATTTTCAACTCGCCGACCAGCTGCATCGCGGCGGGTGGGGGTTCGACACCATCGGCGAGCCACACGATCCGATCGAGCTTTGCCATGCGCTTCAGCAACATCTCTGTAGCCGCCAAGCGTTCCCGATCGGCGCTGCCGCCGCCTTGGAGAAGCAGCGTCATCGTCTGGCCCGGCTTGATGTTCATCTCGCCGCGAATCGTCCGTACCGCAAGTACGACGCCCTTCAGCCATTCGATCGCTGCTTCCGCAAACGGATCGTCGGTCAGTTCGGTCGCTTCCGGATACGGCGCCACCATGATCGTCTCGCCGGCGATCCCGTTGAGGGGCGCGACACGACGCCACAGCGCATCGGTGATGAACGGAATGATCGGATGCGCCGCGCGCAACAGCAGCTCGAGTACCTTCAGCAACGAGCGCCGCGTGCCGCGCTGCACTTCGGCGCTGGCGCCTTCGTCCCACAGCAGCGGCTTCGTCAGCTCGAGGTACCAGTCGCAGTATTCGTGCCACGCGAAGTCGTAGATCAGGTTCGCGAGCAGATCGAATCGATATGTCTCTATGGCGCGTTCGGCATCGACGAGCATCCGTTTCAAGCGCGAGCCGATCCAGCGGTCGGCCAGCGTCTCTTCTGCGGGACCTGCAAGCAGTGCGCCCTCGGTATTCATCAGCACGAACTTCGTCGCGTTCCACAACTTGTTGCAGAAGTTGCGATAGCCCTCGATGCGCTTGAGATCGAAGCGGACGTCGCGGCCGGTGGAGGCGAGCGCGCAGAACGCAAATCGCAACGCATCGGTGCCGTACGAAGGAATGCCGTCCGGGAAGTCGCGGCGGGTGGACCGCTCGATGGCCTTCGCCATCTGCGGCTGCATCAGCCCCTCGGTGCGTTTGGTGATCAGGTCGGCGAGCGAAATGCCGTCGACGAAGTCGAGCGGATCGAGGCCGTTGCCGCGGGTCTTCGACATCTTCTGACCTTCGGCATCGCGTACCAGGCCGGTGATGTACACCTTGTGAAACGGCACCTGGCCGGTGAAGTGCAGCGTCATCATGATCATCCGGGCGACCCAGAAGAAGATGATGTCGTGGCCGGTAACCAACACGTCGGTTGGATGGAACATTTCCAGCTCGACGGTTTTCTCCGGCCAGCCGAGCGTACCGAACGTCCATAGCGCCGACGAAAACCAGGTTTCCAGCACGTCGTCGTCGGCGGTCAACGCGACATCGGCTGCGAGCTTGTATTTGCTGCGCGCTTCCGCTTCGTCGCGCGCGACATAGATACCGCCGTTCGCGTCGTACCATGCCGGGATCCGATGCCCCCACCATTGCTGGCGGCTGATGCACCAGTCGCGGATGTCGCGCATCCAGGCGAAGTAGAGGTTTTCGTATTGCTTCGGCACGAATTCGATTTCGCCGCGCTCCACTACCTCGATTGCGGGCTTCGCGAGCGGCGCAATTGCGACGAACCATTGATCGGTCAACCACGGTTCTATGACCGCGCCGGAACGGTCGCCGCGCGGCACCATCAGCTTGTGGTCTTCGATCTTTTCGACGAGCCCGCCCGCAGCGAGATCCGCGACGACCCGTTTGCGGGCGACGGCGCGATCGAGCCCGCGATACTGGGCGGGAACGGCCTCGTTGAGGTGCGCGTCGGCGGTGAAGATGTTGATCATCGGCAAGCTGTGCCGCTCACCGACCGAGTAGTCGTTGAAATCGTGCGCCGGTGTGATCTTGACGCAGCCGCTGCCGAACGTCGGATCGACATACGTATCGGCAATGACCGGAATTTCGCGTTCGGCCAGCGGCAGCCGCACGCGCGCGCCGACGAGCGTCTTGTAGCGCTCGTCGTCGGGATGCACCGCAACCGCAGTATCGCCGAGCATCGTCTCCGGGCGTGTCG
>JANLUG010001010.1:0-2329 GCA_031363335.1 Gammaproteobacteria bacterium | reverse complement strand
GCAAGTTGCTGAACCTGGTGGTCGGATGAAGCGTTCGCTGGGTTCGGTGCTGGTGCTGTCGCTGCTGTTCGTGGGTTGTGGATACCACCTGCGCGGATCGAGTGTGGAAACGACGATCCCGTCGGCCTACGTGCGTGGTGGTGAGGGTGTCGAAGTGACAGGGGATGTTGCTCGCGCGCTGCGCCAGGCGGGCGTGCAAGTAGTCGATACCACCGAAAACGCGGCGGTCGTCATCGATCTGCTGCAGCAGACCCAAGCGACGCGGACGCTGTCATATACCGACCGGGCGACCACCGCCGAGTCGCAATTGGAAATGGCGATACGGTTCAAGATTCTGGGTACCGGCGAGAAGGTGTTGGTGGCGGAGCGTTGGGCGCGCGCGACGCGCACGTATCTGGTCGATACCAACAATCTCGTCGGCAGCAACCAGCAGCAACAACTGATGAGTTCGGAACTGAGAACCGATGTCGTGCAGCAGATCATGCGCAGCGTGAGTGCCGCGGGACGTCAGACCCAGACTACGACTGCGCCCTGATGCCGCTGCGCCCGCAGGATCTCGCGCGCGACCTCGAGCGAGGCTTGAAGCCGGTGTATCTCGTCTCGGGCGACGAACTGCTGCTGGTGCAGGAGGCCTGCGATCGGATCATCGCGGCCGCGCGCGCGAAAGGCTTCGACGAACGCGTTCTGATCCAGGTCGAGACGGGCTTTCAATGGCACGAGCTCACGGAGCAGGCCAATACGATGTCGCTGTTCGCTCAGCAGCGGCTGCTCGATGTCCGCATACCTCCAAAATTCGACAAAGATGCAGTTGAAACACTGCTGTCGTATCTCGCGAATCCGCCCCAGGACACGCTGCTGTTGCTGCGAACCGAACGCCTCGATTCGAAACAACGCGCCGCCGCGTGGTTCAAGAAGTTCGAAGCGGTCGGTGCGGTGGTGCTCGTCTGGCCGATCGGCCCGAAGGAGTTGCCCGGTTGGCTTGCGCAGCGCGCCAAGCGCGCCGGGCTCGAATTGAGCGACGATGCGCTCGCCTATCTGGCGAACAGCGTCGAAGGCAACCTGTTGGCCGCGGCGCAGGAGATCGAGAAGCTCGCCTTGTCGGGTCTTGCGCAACCGGTGACGCTCGCCGCGTTGACCAGCGCGATCACCGACGCGGCGCATTACGACGCATTCGATCTCGTCGACGCCGCGCTGGAAGGCGAGGCGCGTCGCGTTCGTCACATCGTCTGGGTGTTGCGCGCGGAAGGCATTGCCGCCTTGGCGATACTCGGTGCCGTCACGGTTCAGTTGCGCCGGTTTCTGAACGACGACACGCGCGGCCTGCCGCAGGCAAAAGAGCGCGCGATGCATTCGGCAGCAAAACGACTGCGCAAGCGCGACATCGAAGATCTTCTTGCACAAGCGGCGCGCGTCGACCAACAGGTGAAGGGCGCAGCACCGGGCGATCCGTGGCAAACGCTCGAGTACATCGCGTTGCGCCTCGCCGGAGTTACCGAGCTCGGCTGGCTCGCAACGGCCTGATCGGAAAAACTCAGGCGAAGCGCGCTTCGAGCGGCGCCAGATAGCTTTCGATGTCCACCTTGATCGGCATCAGATAGGCGTTGCCGCCCCGATCGGCGATCTCCGATAGAAACCGCAATGCGAAGCTCTGGTTCCAATGCAGGGTCGGTACGAATTCCGCCGGAAACTGCACGCTGTTGATCCGCTGCCAATAGCGCTGACTGCGATCCGATACGACCGGACTCAAACCCCAGAACGTGGTCGTGTCGTGGAGCAAACGCGCGCAGCGGTCGACATCGCGTAGATCGAACAGGGGTTGCGTGAAGAATCCGCATGCGCCGGAAGCACGTTTCTGCTCGACGTTGCGCACGAGCGCAGTGTCGTCGCGGTATCGGTGCGGATCGAGCGCGGCGTACACCGACAGCGTCGGCGCGTGGGTGGTCAGAAAACGAATCATCGCGGCGGGTTCGAAGCCGCTCGCCTCATCAGCACGATCGCCCGCCACAACGATGACTTCGTCGATGCCTCGCGCGGCGAGCGTGTCGATCAGTGCCGCGGCTGACGACTCGTCGAAGTCGCACGCGCGCAGATGGGGAATCCGATGCGCGATCCTGCCGCGGATGCGATCCACCGCAGCGGTGCTGCGCAGCTCACAGTTCGGCCGATCCGGAACGTTGACGGTGTCGATGCGCGGATAGCGCACCGCGATCAAAGCAATGGCGGCGTCCAGTTCGGCCGGACTGCTTGGAACGATCTCGAGAGACGTGCGCATCGGTGTGCTCGCTGATACTGAGTGCGAGCGGTCAGTGTGCGATGCGTCCGGCGATCG
>JANLUG010000994.1:0-2671 GCA_031363335.1 Gammaproteobacteria bacterium | reverse complement strand
AGCGTCGTCGAGCGGCAACGAAGCATTCGACCGCTCCGCCGAACAGGCCGTGCGGAAAGTCGGCAAGTTCGATGTGCCGAAAGATTCCAAGCTCTTCGAAAAGTACTTCCGCCGATTTCCGGTGCTGTTCAACCCAGAGGATTTGTTACGTTGAAGAACCGAATATTGGCCGCTCTCGCGGCATTGCTGTTTGCGTCGCCTCTTGCCGCAGAGATCACCATCCAGATCGATCGCGGCTACGACAATCCGAAGAAGATCGGCGTGGTGCCGTTCGGCGTCGGTGCCGGCGTGCAAGGCGTGGAGAATCCGAACGCCATCATCGCGTTCGACCTGGCGCGCAGCGGTCAATTCTCGCCGACGCCGCCGGAAAACATGCTGAGCATGCCGACGACGCCGAAAGAGGTGTTGTTTCGCGACTGGCGCGTGCTCGGTGTCGAGTACGTCGTCATCGGGCGCACCGAGGTAGCCGCAAACGGCAATCTGGCCGTCTCGTACTATCTGTTCGACGTGCTCAACGAACGGCAACTCGCCAACGAGACGTTCACGGCGCCGCCGACCGCGCTGCGCGACATGGCGCATCTCGTATCCGATGCCGTGTACGAGAAGCTGACCGGAATTCCCGGTGCGTTTTCGACGCGGATCATCTACGTGCTGGCGCGCGATCTCGGCACGAAGAACGTCAAATTCAATCTCGAGATGGCCGACGCCGACGGCGCGCGGCCGCGCACGTTGCTCGAAAGCCGCGAACCGATTCTTTCGGCCACATGGTCGCCCGACGGCAAGAAGGTCGCCTACGTGTCGTTCGAAGGCGGCAAGCCGTCGATCATCCTGCAGGAGATCGCCACCGGCCAACGGGCGAAAATCACGGATTTCCCGGGTCTGAACAGTGCGCCGGCGTTCTCGCCCGACGGCAAAACGCTGGCGCTGGTGCTCTCGCGAGACGGTGACCCGGAGATCTACACGATGAGCATCGCCACGCGGGAACTGAAACGCATCACGCGCCAGCGCGGTATCGACACGGAGCCGAGTTGGACTGCCGACGGCAAGAGTCTGATCTTCACGTCCGACCGCGGCGGCAAACCACAGATCTATCAGATCGAACTCGCCACCAACATGACGCAGCGGCTGACCTTCGAAGGCGACTACAACGCGCGCGGCCGCATGCTGCCCGACGGCAAACATCTCGTGTTCGTGCACCGCAACGACGGCGTCTTCCACATCGCGGTGATGGACCTGCAGCGTGGTCGTTTGATGGTGCTGACATCGACGTCGCTCGACGAGTCGCCTTCGATTGCACCTAACGGCACGATGCTAATCTATGCGACGCAGGATCGAGGCCGCGGTATACTCGCCGTCGTTTCGATCGACGGCAGTGTCAAGTACCGATTGCCGTCGACAGTCGGAGACGTCAGAGAGCCGGCATGGTCCCCCTTCTTGAATCGTACCCGCAGCTAGTCGTGTCCCGATTCGATAAAACACCCAGGTTCACTTGGCCCGTTAGCGGCTGGATTAGGAGATGAAAATGCAACACCACTGGTTCCGTAACCTATCGGCCGTCGCTTTTGCGCTGGTCCTGATCGGCTGCTCGAGTGGCGGAAAGAAAGAGCAGCATCCGGAACCGTTGCCGGGCAGCGAGCAACCGGGCGTCACCGCACCGGCGCAGTCCGACTCGGAGATCGGCCGCTCGGTCGATGCCAGCGGCAATCCGATCAATCCGCAGACGGGCGTCGCGTTGTCGCGCGTCTTCTACTTCGACTACGACAAAGCCACTCTGCAGCCGGAATCGCTGGCGATTCTCGAGCAGCACGCGGCGTTCCTGCGCGCCAGCCCCGACCGTCGTGTGACCGTCGACGGCTTCACCGACGAACGCGGCACCCGCGAATACAACCTCGCGCTCGGTGAGCGTCGTGCGGATGCGGTCGCCACGTTCCTCGTTTCGCAGGGCGTACGGCGGTCGCAGATCGACGTCGTCAGCTACGGTGAAGAACGTCCGGCCGATCCGGGTCACAGCGAATCTGCGTGGGCGAAGAATCGACGCGCGGAACTCGTCTACCACTGATCCGATGGCGCGGTTCGCACTACTGATCGTTTCGGCATGCGCGGCGTTCGCCGCGCAGGTCGTCAACGCGGCCGCGCCTGTCGTCGAATCGCAAGGCAGCAATCCCACCTCCACGACACGCCCATCGAGTTCGTCGCCGACATCGTCGAGCGGCGTCCAGGCGTACGGTGCGGACCAAGCGCAGATCGTCGCAAGCGAACCGCGGCCTTCCGCCTCCGTTCCCCCCAGCAGCTCGGTTAGCAGCGGCGGTGGCGGCGTGTCGGCTTCCGGCGCGAGTTCGATGTTCCAGCAGTTCCAGCAGGTGCAGGATGATGTCGCGGAGTTACGCGGTGTCGTCGAAGAACAGAGCCATCTGATCGAGCAACTGCAGGCGCAGCAGAAAGAACAATACCTGGACCTCGACCGGCGCATGTCGGCGCTTCAAGGAGGCGGCGGTGCGGCGCCAGGTCCGTCTGCGGGTGGCGGCCCAAATGTCGGCGGTGGCGGCGGTCCCACGACGGGTCCGGTCTCTACGGGACCCACGACGGCCAGTGGCAACGCCGAACAGGATGCCTACACCGCGGCTTATAACTCCGCGAAAGCGAATCGTTTCACCGAAGCAATCGCCGCGTT
>JANLUG010000959.1:0-2704 GCA_031363335.1 Gammaproteobacteria bacterium | reverse complement strand
GGCCATTGCATGGGCGGCGCGCTGTCCAGGCGCGGGTCATGGTGCAGTCGAGGTACGGCCGATCAGGACGAACTGAACGACGCATGACGGGCCAAGACGACGGTGCGCGAGCCCGACTGACGGCCGATGCGGTTGCGCGCCGCAGTTACGGAAAGCTCGTTGCGCTCCTCGCGGTTCGTTCACGCGACGTCGCAGGCGCCGAAGATGCGCTGTCCGAAGCCTTTGCATCGGCGCTGGCCGACTGGCCTGCTAAGGGGTGTCCGGTGAATCCGGAGGCATGGCTGCTGACGGTTGCGCGCAGGAAGATGATCGATGTCGCGCGGCGGCGCCGCAGCGGAGAGAAGGCCGCTGCAGAGCTTTCGTCGCTGGCGGACGAGTTCGAGACTAACGACTTGCGTGAGGCGCAGTTTCCGGATCAACGCCTCGCATTGATCTTCGCGTGTGCGCATCCGGCGATAGATCCCGGAATTCACGCACCGTTGATTCTGCAGGTCGTGCTGGGTCTCGATGCCGCCACCATCGCGTCGTCGTTTCTGATGTCGCCGGCCGCGATGGGGCAGCGTCTCGTACGCGCGAAGCACAAGATCCGGCGCGCGGGGATACCGTTTCGGATTCCACGACACGATGAGCTACCCGCTCGCCTCGAGGCGGTTTTGGACGCGATCTATGCAGCGTTCGCCGAAGGCTGGAGCGATCCCTTGGGAACGGACGTCGCTCGACGCGACCTCCCTGACGAAGCGATCTTTCTGTGTCGCGTCGTCGACAATCTGTTGCCGGACGAACCCGAAGTGCTCGGCCTGCTCGCGTTGATGCTGCATGCCGAAGCACGGCGCACGGCGCGGCGTAGCGCAGACGGTGAGTACGTCCCGCTAGCAGAACAGGATCCGGCGTTGTGGGACGCGACGATGATCGAAGAAGCGGAGTCGCTATTGCTGCGCGCGAGCGCGCGCGGCGCGATCGGGCGCTATCAGATCGAGGGGGCGTTGCAGTCTGCACATGTGCACCGCCGCCGCACGGGAGACCCAAACTGGGCTTCGGTGGTGCAACTGTACGATGCCTTGATGACGATTTCGGAGTCGCCGGTGGTTGCGATCAATCGCGCGCTCGCGTTGGCGCAGATACACGACGCGCGCGACGCACTCGCTGCGCTGGATGCAGCAGCGGTCGATCCGCGACTCATCGAATATCAACCGTATTGGGCGGCGCGCGCCGAATTGTTGGCGAGGACAGGTGCGCACTCGCAGGCGCGGCATGCTTATGACATCGCCATCGGACTCGAACGTGACGCCGCGGTTCGACGTTTCCTGCAACAGCGTCAGTCGGCGTTGCCTACTGCTTCTGGCGGTTCTTGACGAGATCGTCTACTACCGCGGGATCGGCCAGCGTCGTCGTGTCGCCCAAATTCTCCAGTTCGTTCGCGGCAATCTTGCGCAGGATGCGCCGCATGATTTTGCCGGAACGCGTCTTGGGCAATCCGGGCGCCCATTGAATGACATCCGGCTTTGCAATCGCGCCGATTTCCTTTCGCACCAGTTCGTACAACTCCTGCTTCAACGCATCGCTCGGTTTTGCGCTGCTCATCAGCGTGACATATGCGTAAATGCCTTCGCCTTTGATCGCGTGCGGAAATCCGACCACGGCCGCTTCCGCCACTGCGCTGTGCAACACGAGCGCGCTCTCGACCTCGGCCGTTCCCATGCGGTGCCCGGAAACGTTCATCACGTCGTCGACGCGGCCGGTAATCCAGTAGTAGCCGTCGGCATCGCGCCGCGCTCCATCGCCGGTGAAATACATGCCTTTATAGGTGCGGTAGTACGTATCGATGACGCGCTGGTGGTCGCCGTAAACGGTGCGGATCTGGCCCGGCCAGGATGTGGTGAGCACGAGGTTACCGACCGCCTCGGTCGTCTCGATCACGTTGCCTTTGTCGTCGACGATCGCCGGCTTCACGCCGAAGAACGGCAAGGTTGCCGAACCGGGTTTGAGGTCGGTTGCGCCGGGCAGCGGTGTGATCATGATTCCGCCGGTTTCCGTCTGCCACCAGGTATCGACGATCGGACAGCGTCGTTCGCCGACGACGTTGTAGTACCACTCCCAGGCCTCCGGGTTGATCGGCTCACCGACGCTTCCCAACAGCTTCAATGAGGCGCGAGACGTGCGCTTGACGATGTCGTCGCCTTGCCCCATCAGCGATCGTAATGCGGTCGGCGCGGTGTAGAACGTGTTGACGTTGTGCTTGTCGATCACGTTCCAGAAGCGAGACGCATCGGGATATGTCGGAATACCCTCGAACATCAGCGTGATCGCGCCGTTGGCGAGCGGCCCGTACACGATGTACGAATGTCCGGTGACCCAGCCGACGTCGGCCGTGCACCAGTACACGTCGCCGTCGTGATAGTCGAACACGTACTTGTGCGTGATCGCGGCTTGCAGCAGATAGCCGCCGGTAGAATGCTGTACGCCTTTTGGTTTTCCGGTCGACCCCGACGTGTACAGAATGAACAACGGATCCTCGGCATCCATTGCTTCCGGTTCGCAGGTATCGGACTGTTTGGCGACGAGTTCGTGATACCAGACGTCGCGGCTGCTGTTCCAAGGCACATTCCACGGTACATCGCCGCCGGTGCGTCTCACCGTCAAAACGGTATGGACGTTGGGGCAGTTCACGAGTGCTTCGTCGGTATTCTTTTTCAACGGCACCGGG
>JANLUG010000945.1:0-1681 GCA_031363335.1 Gammaproteobacteria bacterium | reverse complement strand
GTACCGAGAGCATGTTCTTCGAACGCACCATGCCGCCGTAGAACAACGGCAGACCCGGCACGGCCATCATGATGACCAGCAGCGTTGCTGCGATCATCCAGGCGGTGTCGCCTTTGTTGACGGTTGGCGCGACGACTTCGTCGGCGAAAGCGGCAAGCGAGGTGAGCGCGAGAATGCCCCCCATCGCAAGCGCCGTTGTGAGCTTTTTCATGGCAGGCAATCCCCTCATTTGAGTTGGCGTCAAAGGTCAGCGGAGCAACAAGCGTGCCACTGCCCATCCACGCTCGCGGATAACGACCGGTGGCGCGCTCACGCGCGCCGTCAACAGCCCACTACAGCCCACTAAAGGTGCGGCAAATGCGCGAGCGCTGCCGTGAGCATGCCGCGTAGCGCGAGCTGCACGCCTGCCGCGGTGTCGGGCAGATATTCGAACGGCGCGGTCTCGCGCATATAGAGGCACTGACACATTTCGAGCTGCAGTGCATGAATACCGTGCACGGGTGCACCGTAGTGGCGCGTGATGTAGCCCCCCTTGAACCGACCATTCAGCACCTGGCTGAACGAATGCTCTCGAGCGGCGTCGAGCACGCGCTCAACCAACGATGGCGCGCAGGTCCGTCCGCCGCCGGTGCCGAAGTTGAAGTCGGGCAGGCGACCGTCGAACAGCCGGGGCACGACGCTTGCGATCGAATGCGCGTCCCATAGCAGCGCCACGCCGTGCAACGCGCGCAGGCGATCGAGTTCGGCGCGCAGCGCAGCGTGGTACGGCTGCCAATACGTCTGCAGCCTTCGCGAACGCTCGGCCGCATCGATACCGCGACCCTCGGGATACAGCGGTTCGCCATGAAATGTCTCGGTCGGGCAGAGGCCGGTGGTGGTCTGGCCTGGATACAAGCTCTCGTCGTCCGGCGGGCGGTTGAGGTCCACGGCATAACGCGACACGCGCGCCTGCAGCACCGAGGCTCCGAGTTCCCCAACGAATTCGTAGAGTCGATCCAGGTGCCAGTCGGTGTCCTGCAGAACATCGGCAACGCCCGTGAGCTGCCCGCGGATCTCGGCCGGAATCGACGTTCCGATATGCGGAATCGAGATCAATAACGGCGCGCTGCCGCGATGCAGAACATGGGTTGGCGTTTCGATATCGATCAATCGATTTCTCTCGGGCATGACAACTGCATGTGCATGGATGCTTCTGGGCTTCTATCTTCCACCTTCAATCAATTTCTGTGCCGCCTCGGGAGTGCCGGGTGACTGAACGCTACGACGCGATCGTGATCGGCGCCGGTGTGATCGGCTGTTCGGTCGCGTATCACCTGGCGCACTTCGGAATGAGGCGGGTGCTGGTCATCGATCGCGGGCAGATCGGCACCGGCACCACATCGCAGTCGTCGGGGATTCTGCGCACGCACTACACCGTGGCCGAGAACGTCGAGCTGGCGCTGGCATCGTGGCGCGTGTTCAAGAACTTCGCTGAGTATGTAGGTGACGCGGAGGCGTCGGCGGGCCTCGTGCAATGCGGCTATCTCATTGCGTCGCCCGACGGCCCGAAGCTCGCGGCGCTGCGCGAAGGCCTGGCCGGGCAGCGCGCGCAGGGCATCACGGTGAACGAACTGGACGCGCATCAAGCGGCAAGTCTGCTGCCGATCGCCCGCTTCGACGATGCGGCGTTGATCGGCTACGA
>JANLUG010000906.1:0-8776 GCA_031363335.1 Gammaproteobacteria bacterium | reverse complement strand
ATGCGCCCGGAATGGCTTTCGGTAATACCGCGGCGTTCACCGGATCGCGCACGGTCGTCACGCTGTTCGTCACGCTGAGGTTCGTGACGAAGACCGTAAACAGCTGTTCGTCGATGTTGAAAAAGTTGGCCTGCACCGCCGGTGTATTCGGCAGCCCGGGCCGGTGCACGAGCCCGTTAGCGGCGATGCTCGACGTCGATGCATCCGGTGCAAAGGCGCGCACGCGCCAGTTCGCGCCGACCGGGTCCGTCGCGAGGATCGTGTACGTCGGTTGCGCCGCCACTGAACCGTCGTTCGTCCAGATCCGATCAGCGGCCGTCGCGTCGCCGTGCGTGCCGTTGTCGTACAGCAGGACACCACCGAGCACGAGCGTGCCGGCATTGTTGTAAATGTCTGCCGTCGCGGACCCAACCGTCGCATCGAGTTGCGCGCGAACAAGCACTCTCTGACCGGCCGTAAGCGACGACGCGGCCCCCACAGCCGTGTCGTTGGGCGAAATGACGTTAGCGCCGAAACCTTGCGGCGTGCCTGCCGTGGCCGTTTGGACGCTCCACGCGACATCGTCCAATTTGACCCAGGAGCGGTATTCGTTGTCTGCGGATGTGTGCCGGGTTTCGACACGGAAGTTGATCGTCGTGCCGGCGTACGCCGACAGATTCAACGTCGCTTGTTTCCAGCCGTGATCGAGATAGGTCGTGTTGTAGCCATTGCGGCCGAGTCGGCCGGCCTCGATGAGCAGTTGCGGAGTCGTGGCATTGCTGATGCCGAGCGCGGTGTGATTCACCGCCGTACCGTTCACCGACACGATCACCCAGTCGTAATTCGTCGCGTTCGAAATTCCGTCCCAACCCTGCACCTGAAAGTTGAACGTCAAGTTCCCGGCCGCCGCGCCGGCAGCCACCGCGATGTCGCGCGACACACGGATGTGTTCTTCGCCGCTGCCGTCTTCGCACTGGTCGCGATAGCCGAGCAGCATCCACGCCTCGCCGGTGGCCGCCGCACCGGATCTGGCCGGGCTGCTGTCGACCGTCTGGGCGGTGGTCGCGCATCCGGCGGCGATCGACGTGGTGGCGCCGAGCGCGGTGCGATAGACCTCGTCGTTCTGCGCACCGCCCGCATTCAGCGCGGAGACGACCCACGCCGTCGGCGTGCTGCCCACCGACTGTTCGAACGTGCCGTTGATCGGCGTTGCGGCATTGGCGGCTTTTGCACCGTTGGCGACGATGTCGAAGTAGAGGTAGTACGTGCCCACCGCCGCGGCATCCTGCGCGATGAATCGCACCTCACCACGACCGTTACTCGCGGCATCGAGAACGCCGTTGTAGACGCGCTCGTTGTATTCCTGAGCGGTCGCGATCACACCGGTTGGTCGCACGATGCGCGGCGATCTCTCGTCGAATGTGCCGGCGATACCGAGCTGGGTCAGCAATGCGTTGAAGTCGACGTTCGCAACTACCGTACTGTTCACCGCGGCCGCGGCCGGAATCGTCAACGGCACCCGGTAGTGCCACGCGGCGTCGAACCAGACGGGCACCGCACGATCCGCCCGAGCCGATGAAATCAGCAGGCAGCCGAATGCAATGAATAGAAGGCGGGTGGCAACTGATAGGTGCAACGCCGACCGGTCCGTATGTCGAATTGCGCGATTCTAAGCCGGCCGCGGCAACGGAAAGGCGATTTGTGTCACAGGTACCCGGCCCAACGCCGGAATTATGCCGCGCGGCGCCGCAGGTCGCGCCGGGGAACCGACGCCGCCCTACTCGACGTTCTGCGCGACGTGCAGCGTGTGCCCCTGATCGTCTTCCAGCACGATCTGTTTGGCGCCCCAGGCCGTTGCTTGCACGTCCTGCCGCAGCCGTACGCCCTTCTTCTTCAGGGCGTCCGCCTCGGCAGCTACGTCGTCGGTTTCGAAGTAAAGGTGGAAGTGTTCACCGTTGCGCACGAACTCGATCGACGGGTCGGGATCGTCGACGAGTTTCAGATGGAACACCTCGAGGCCGGCGCGAATACCGGCGTAGAAGTTCTGAAATCGGAACTCGACCGTGAAGCCCATAATCTCGGCGTAAAACCGGATCGACTCGTCGAGGTTCGTCGTTCGCAGCTGTGTAATCACGTTGGTAACCATCGTTCGCCTCCAGCAGGCCTGCGTTGTCAGTACTGATCGCGCAACTTTACCCAGGCCATCGGATGCGTAAGACCCGCCTCGTCGCGTCCCTTCGGAACGAGGTCCAGCAACTGATACGCAGGGTTGAGCCAGTCGAGCCCGCGCGAGTAGCACGAGTATGTGTGGAATATCCCGCCGTCCCGCCGCGCGAACACCGAGATGCCCGGCGCTTCCTCCACCCCGAACGGTTGAGAGCCGAAGTTGTAAAGGGGTGCGCGCGATGCGATTTCATCGGCCGTGAACGACACACCAAAATCTCTATTGAAGTCGCTCCCTGAGGACGACACCCACTCGAACGACCAGCCCATTCGCTCGCGAAATGCGGCGAGCATCGGAAACGGCGCGATCGACACCGCGACCAGGCTTAAGTCGCGCTGCGCCAGATGCGCAACGACACCGTCGTAGCCATCGGCCCAGAACGAGCAGCTCTTGCAGCCGGCTTGCCAGCTTTCGGGGTACATGAAGTGGTACACGAGCAACTGGCTGCGTCCGGCGAACAAATCATCCAACGACATGACGCCCGAACTGCCGGTGAAACGATAAACCTTGTCGATCTTCACCCACGGCAGATCGCGGCGCGCTTCAGCCAGTTCTTCGCGCGCGCGCGTCAGCGCCTTCTCTTTTGCCAGCAGCGCCTTGCGTGCTGTCAGCCACTCCACCTGTGAAACGATCATCGACGGCATGTTCCCCTCCGCACATTCAATCGTCGACGAGCCTGCCGGCTCCGTCGCGAATCTCCGGTCCATTCACGCGCGCGCGCCCGTCGCCGAACTTCTGATCGCGGTCCTTCAACGCCGCCGCGAGCCCGCCATCGGCATATGCGCGCCGATACTCGTCCGCACCGCGCGTGTTGTGGCCGCGCACGTCGTTCTCAGCTGCGAGCCGCTGCAACGTCCTTGCGCCTTGCAATTCGAGCGCGAGATTGACGATGCGTTTGTTCGCGGAGAGCAGATCGGGGTCGATCAACGCGAGTCGATCCGCCAGTTGCTCCACCTCGTGCTCGAGATGTTCGCGCGGCACCGACTTCATCACCAGGCCGATCTGCTGCGCTTCTTTTCCGGTGACGGTATCGCCGGTCATCGTCAAACGCTTCGCCCATTGCGGACCGACGTTGTACAGCCACATGTTGTTAGGCAGCGCGCCGAGATTGCGCGCGGGCGGGAAGCCAAAGGTCGCGTCGTCCGCCGCAATCACCATGTCGCACAGCAGCGCGATGTCGGTGCCGCCGGCGAGACAGAAGCCGTGCACCTGACAGATGCTCGGCTTGTGCATGTCGAACAATGCCATCCGATAACGCTGCGCCCGTTCGAGTTGCCACGCGTCGTCGTCGATGCTGCGGCCGCCGCGATACCGGTTGTCTTCGCTCTGAATGCGCGACACGGCAACGAAACCGTCGTCGCCGCGCAGGTCGTATCCGGAACAGAACGCCCGCCCCGCGCCCTTCACGATGACGCAATGCACGTCGCGATCGTTGTCTGCTTCCCACAGCGCTTCGTTCAACTGCGCCATCATCTGCATCGTGATGGCGTTGAGTTTCTCGGGGCGGTTCAACGTCAGTCGAACGCGGCCGTCGGCTTTTTCGTAGATGATGCTGTCGAATTCGGCCATGTCATTCCTCCATCAAGATATTCATACGCTCACACGCGCCGGCGAAGTCCTGCATGAACTCGAATACCACGGCGCGCACCGACATCGTTTCGTTCATCAGCCCCACGCCCTGACCCACCCAATAAGTCGCCAGCGCCCTCGCGCCGGGATCACCGGCTTCGGCGAGCTTGTTGATCTTCGCGAGCGCGGGTTCGCTAACGAGACTCTGCAGGGGCATCGGAAGAGGTTCGGGCGCACCGGGCGCTTGCCAGGCGTCGGTCCACGCGGATCTCAGTTGTCGCGTGTATTTACCGGTGCGACTTTTCGAGCGCACGGTGTGACGTGAGCTCGCAGCGAGCATCTTTTCCTTCACCACCGGATTCGTCTCCGCTTCCGCCGTCGTCAGCCACACCGAGCCCGTCCATGCACCAGCCGCACCCATCGCCATGCACGCGGCCATCTGCCGACCGGTAACGATACCGCCGGCGGCGAGCACGTCCATGTCGCCATACGGTCGGATCGCTTCGATCACCTCCGGCACGAGCACGAGCGTTGCGACGTCGCCGCAATGCCCACCCGCCTCGCCGCCCGCGGCGATCAATACATCAACGCCGGCTTCCGCATGCTTGATCGCATGTTCCTTCGCACCGGTGAGTGCCCCGACCAGCGCGCCTTCGCGGCGTGCGCGTTCGATCATGAAGCGCGGCGGCACGCCGAGCGCGTTCACCACCATCTTGATCGGATGCGAGAACGCGACATCGAGCACTTTGGCCGCGCCCGACTCGCGCATGCTGTCGCCGAAATCGTCGCGCACGCGGCGCTCCCACAGATCGTTCGTCGCGATGCCGTGCTGCGCCAGAATCGAATTGACGTAGGCCTTGTGCTCCGGCGGGATGCGCGCCTCGATATCCTCGGCAGTCAAGCCGCCTTCCTTCGCATCCATGCTGGTCGGCACGATCAGGTCGACACCGTACGATGCGCCGTCCACGTGCGCGTCGAGCCAGCTCAATACGATTTCGAGACTCTCGGGTGTATGTCCTGCAGCGCCGAGCACGCCGAACCCGCCCGCCTTGCTGACTTCGGCCACGACGTCGCGGCAGTGGCTGAATGCGAACAGCGGGAACTCGATGCCGAGTCGTTTGCACAATCTGGAATTCATCGCGCTTCTCCCATAATTTCCCCTACGATTTCCGGCTTCTCAGCAGCAGCAAAAGTGTGCCGATGCCGATCGCTCCCACGCCGACCCACACCGGCACGTTGACGCGTTCCTGGTCTTTCACCGTGAACTCGATCGGGCCGAGTTTCGTGTGCTGCGTTTCCTTCGTGTAGCTGAAGCCGCCATACACCAGCGCCAGCACGCCGGCGACAATCAGTACCAGCGCGACAATCCTCATTGCGTTCAACTTCGATCCCCTCCTTTCTGTTGCTCTCGTAGATAATCCGCCGCCAACGACGCCATCGCACGCACCGCGTCCTTCAGTGCGCTCTCATCGGCGTAGAACTTCGGCGAGTGATTCGGAATCGCCGCATCGTCGGGCACATCCGGCGGTCGCACACCGACGAAAAAGAACAGCCCCGGCACCTGCTGCTGGTAGAACGCAAAATCCTCCGCCGCCATCACCGGATTACTCAAGCGCACGTTCGCATCACCGTAAATGCGCACCAGTGTCGGTCGCATCTGCTCGAGCAGCGCCGGATCGTTGATGGTCGCGGGATTGGCTTCGCCGAACGACACCGTCGCCTCAGCGCCCTGCGACTGCGCGATGCCGATCGCGATCTGCGTCATCTCGTTGCGGACGGCCTCAGACACCGCTGCGTCAAACGTACGGATCGTACCGGTCAGCTTCGCATCGCCGGGAATGATGTTGTTGCGCACGCCACTGTGGAACGTGCCGACCGTGACGACCGCGGGCGACGACGTGATGTTTACGCGGCGGCTGACGATAGTTTGCAGCGCCGTCACGATCTGCGACGTGATGACGATGGGGTCGATGCCCGACCACGGCATTGCGCCGTGCGTCTGGCGGCCTTTGACGGCGATCTCGAAGCGCTGCGAACTCGCCATCGCGCCGAGCGGACGCATCGAGACCTGACCGGTCTGGTCCAGCTGCATCACATGCAGCCCGAAGATCGCGTCGACATCCGGTTTTTTCAGTACGCCTTCGCGCACCATCAAGTCGGCGCCGCCCTCTTCGTCCGGCGGCGCCCCTTCTTCAGCTGGTTGGAAGATGAACTTCACCGTGCCCGGCAATTGCGCGCGAACGCCGGCAAGCACCTTCGCAACGCCCATGAGAATGGCGACGTGGTTGTCGTGCCCGCACGCGTGCATCACGCCGACGTCCTGGCCGAGATACTGGCTCGTCACCGTCGACGCGTATGGCAGGCCCGTTTCCTCGACGACCGGCAGCGCGTCCATGTCGGCGCGCAACGCAACGACCTTGCCCGGTTTGCCGCCGCGCAGAATTCCGACCACGCCGGTGTGCGCGACGCCGGTCGTGACGCCGATGTCGAGGGTCTTCAGATACGCCGCCACCAGCGCCGCCGTGCGCACTTCGCGATTGGAGAGTTCGGGGTTTTCATGGATGTCGCGACGCCACGCGATCACGTTCTCTTCCACGGCTGCAGCACCCGCATCGATGTCCTGGTCGAGATCGGCCTGGGCGCCTGCGCCGAACAACGCGGCACCCATCGCGCCGCATATCGTCAGAACCGATTTCGTGTGCATGCACGTTTCCGCCGTCGTGATGAATCGATGCAGTCTACTCGCGAAGCGCGATACGGCCGAGGTAGAACATCCGGCCGGCCTGGTCGCGCTCCGAGAAGATCACGACCGCGTTCACGCGCGCGACCGCGCGATCGAACAGCTCGGCGAACGGCAGCTGCAGACGGCACGGTCCGGGGGCGCAGACGAACTGCCGGTAGACATGATCGACCGGCGCATAGTCGAGCCGCACAGAGATCGTAATCGGCATCGGCGACGTGCCTTCGATGAAGGCGTCGAGTTCGAGCGCCGAGTACCGCTGCCAGTCCGGAATCGGATCGTATAGAAAGATGCCCGGCCACCTCTCCGCCGCCAGCGTCACTCTCAACACCGGGCCGGTAATCGACCAGCCATCCGGCGCCGAGTCGATCTGCACCGCGCTGTTGCTGCTGATCAGCTCATCGGCGTGCGGCGAATCGAAGCGCACCAAATCAGGCGCGATCGAGTTGCGGTAACGATCGAGCATGAGCGGCGGCACCACCGGCCACAACGAACCCAGCATCAGCAGAATCGCGACCGTGATCCCGACGCGATGCGGGATCAATTTCCTGCTCGCGCTCCATACGCACAATGCCGCCGTCATACCGACCATGTCGAAGAAGACGTCACCTGATTCCGCGTCGCCGCCGGTGAGTTTCTGCAGCAACTCCGTGCCGACCGCGACGCTGACTCCGATCAATGCGGTGATCACGATCGTCGCGCTGCGGCGGAATCGCGCGCCGACGAACGTGAGAACAACCCACGTCACGCACGCGAACCAGGTGCCGTGAATCGCATCGGGCAGCGCTACGGCGAGACGTCCGGAACCCGGAATCGTGATCAGCCGTTGCTGTTGCGCGAAGAGCAGAACCAGCAGCGCGACCGCGGCCTGCATCAGGTGGAGCCGTCCCGGACGAGTCGGATACACTGCGTCTCTTTCCTTCAAGACCACGACGGGGTGACACGATGAAATTCGATCTCGCGATGACCGACGAGCTGCTGGCCACGACGCGCGCCGTCCGCAAGCGTCTCGACCTCGACCGGAAAGTACCGCGCGAAGTGATCATGGAGTGCCTCGAACTCGCCGTGCAAGCCCCGACCGGTTCGAATTCGCAAGGCTGGCGCTGGCTCATCGTCGACGATCCGAAGAAGAAACAAGCGCTCGCCGATCTCTATCGAAAAGGCGGTGAAGCGTATCTGTCGCAGGCGGGCGAAGCGGCCAAGCAGACCGGCAGCGTGCAGACGCAACGTGTGTACGACTCGGCCATGTATCTGATCGACATCCTGCACAAGGTGCCGATGCACGTGATTCCGTGCCTCGAAGGCAAGCCGCCGGCGGGCACCCCTACGGCGATGTTGGCGGGATACTTCGGTTCGATCTTTCCCGCGGTATGGAGCTTCCAGCTGGCAGCTCGATCGCGTGGGCTCGGCACCGTGCTGACGACGCTGCATCTGATCTACGAAAAGGAAGCCGCTGCCATCCTGGGTATTCCCGACAACGTCGCTCAGGTTGCGCTGTTGCCGATCGCGTACACGAAAGGCACCGATTTCAAACGCGCCGAACGCCCGCCGGTATCGAATATCACGCACTGGAATAGCTGGTGAAATGATCGCCGCGTCGCTCATCGATGCGAACACGTATGAAGTGGTGGTTTCCGGCGACACCGAAACGGTGCATCGCGTGCGCATGTCGCCGGATTACTACCGCAAGCTGAGCGGCGCGCAGTTCACCCACGAGTGGGTGCTGATTCAGGCATTCCAGTTTCTGCTCGAACGCGAGCCGAATACGTCGATTCTGTAAGAGTTCGACCTGTCGGTGATCAACCGGTACTTTCCCGGGTTCGAGGAAGACATGGCGGCAAGACTGGGACGGTGAGCGACTGGCTGAGGCAAACGCAGACCTGAGGAGAGTCCTATGCTGACGGCCGAAGAGAACCGCACGCTCACGCTCACAGGGCCGGGTTCACCGATGGGCACCGTATTCCGCCGCTATTGGCAACCCGCTTTATTATCGCGCGAGCTGCCGGTACCGGATGGTCCACCCATACGCGTGAGGCTGCTCGGCGAAGACTTCATTGCGTTTCGAGATTCCGACGGATGCGTCGGCATCATCGAACCGCAGTGCCCGCATCGCGGCGCGAATCTGTTCTTCGGCCGCAACGAGGCCTGTGGGTTGCGTTGCGTGTATCACGGCTGGAAGTTCGACGTGCACGGCCGCTGCGTCGACATGCCGACGCTACCCGACGACGTCGCAGAACGAGTGCGCGCGAAGGCGCAGGTTCGCG
>JANLUG010000847.1:0-4790 GCA_031363335.1 Gammaproteobacteria bacterium | reverse complement strand
GGGCCGACCTAATCGTCAAGGTCAAGGAGCCGCAGCCGGCGGAGTACGCGCTGCTGCGGTCCGGTCAGATTCTGTTCACTTACCTGCATCTGGCGGCAGATCGCGCGCAAGCAGACGCGTTGATCGCATCGGGTGCGACCGCGATTGCGTACGAAACCGTCACCGCGGTGGGCGGCGGATTGCCGTTGCTCGCGCCGATGAGTGAAGTGGCCGGCCGCATGGCGGTTCAGGTGGGCGCGAAATGCCTCGAGAAAGAGGCCGGTGGAATCGGCAAGTTGCTCGGCGGCGTGCCGGGAGTTGCGCCGGCGAAGGTCGTCATTCTGGGCGGCGGCACGGCGGGCGCGAACGCAGCGCTGATCGCGCTGGGCATGCAGGCCGACGTGACGATTCTCGACAAATCGGTGAACCGGTTGCGCTGGCTGTCGGACCGGTTCGGTTCGGGGCTGCGCGTCGTGATGGCGAATCCGCAGACGATCCACGAGTACGTGATCGAGGCAGACCTCGTGATCGGTGCGGTGCTGGTGCCCGGTGCCGCGGCGCCGAAACTGGTCAGCCGCGAGATGGTGCGCGAAATGCGCGACGGATCCGTGGTCGTAGATGTCGCGATCGATCAGGGAGGCTGCTTCGAGACGAGCCGGCCGACCACTCACGACGCACCGACGTATATCGAAGAAGGCGTGGTGCACTACTGCGTTACCAACATGCCGGGCGCGGTCGCTCACACGTCCGCCCTTGCATTGAATAATGCCACACTCCCCTTCGTCAGGGCGTTGGCGGATCGCGGCATCGCGGCGCTGAACGCGGATCCGCACCTCGCTGCCGGGCTGAACGTGCATCGCGGCGCGATCATGCACGCCGCGGTTGCGGAAGCGCTGGGCTATCCGCTCAAGCGGCTGTCGGTCGCCGCGTAGGCGATTCCGTCGATAAAGAAAACGCCCCAAACGGGGCGTTTTTCATTTCTGCGGCCGCGAAATACGTGCGTTGACGGCATTCGCCGCAAGAACACCTCGTCTCGTCGCACCTCTACTATCTCGTTTTCTCCTCGTGGGAATAGTCTCGAATCGACGTCGGATTCGCGGTCGATTCACGGGGAGAGGCGCAGATGGGGCGACAACTGCTGATTGTGTCGATCTTCCTCTTGATCCCATGCACTGCGGTTGCGTCGCCAAGCACCTGCGGTGTGGTGCAGACAGCGTTCGATCGCGAGCGCGCCTACACCAACGTCGTTGCCGCGGTAGATGCAATGCGGCGCGAGCATCTCGATCGCTCGGTGCGATCCGACCATTCTCGCCGGACGACGTCGACCTCGTGCGCAACACCGGACGGGATTTCTATCTGATTACGCCGCGCGGTGAACTCAGAGTGCTGCGCCCGAGCGACGTTGTGCGTGACGTCGTTCGGGTGGGCGCGACGCGTATCGGCCGGATGCCCCCAAACGGGGCTGCCATCGGTCACGCAGTGAAGCTGAAGCAAGGTATCGATGAGCGCATGACGATGCGGCCTGAAACGCTGCCGACCGAATCGAGGGGTGGCGCGCCGGTGGGCTGAGTCGGCACGCCATCGGGAGGTTTGCTTGGGAGACCGAATGCTCTAGCCTAGCCCTTCCGTTGCACGTGGGCCGGTCGTCATGGCGGCAAAAGAACAGGACGTGGTTCGAAATTTTGCGCATCTCGACCGAGCGGCGCTCGAAGCGTATTGGATGCCGTTCACGGCGAACCGCCAGTTCAAGGACAACCCGCGGCTGATCGCCGGCGCGGATGGCTGCCACTACATCACGACGGATGGGCGGCGTGTGCTCGACGGACTGTCGGGCCTATGGTGCTGCGGCGCCGGACACAACCGGCCGGAAATCGCCGATGCGGTTGCCCGGCAGCTGCGCACGCTCGACTACTCGCCCGCCTTTCAGTTCGGGCACCCGCTCGCCTTCGAACTCGCCAACAAGATCAAGTCGCTGACGCCCGCGGGACTCGACTATGTCTTCTATACGAACTCCGGGTCGGAGGCGGCGGATACGTCGCTGAAGATCGCCCGCGCGTATTGGCGCCAGAAAGGGCAGCCCGCGAAAACGCGATTGATCGGTCGCGCGAAGGGGTACCACGGCGTCAACTTCGGCGGCATTTCCGTCGGCGGCATCGGCGCGAACCGAAAGCTGTTCGGCGACGGCGTCGCCGCGGATCACCTGCGGCATACGCTGCTGCCCGAGAACGCGTTCAGCCGCGGCATGCCGCAGAAGGGTGCCGAACTCGCGGATGAGCTCGAAGAACTGGTTGCGTTGCACGATGCGTCGAACATCGCGGCGGTGATCGTCGAGCCATTCGCCGGTTCCGCGGGTGTGCTGCCGCCGCCGAAGGGTTACCTGCAGCGGCTGCGCGCGATCTGCGACAAGCACCAGATCCTGTTGATATTCGATGAAGTGATCACCGGCTTCGGCCGCGCCGGCGCGCGCACCGGCGCCGAGGCCTTCGGTGTGACGCCCGACATCATGAACTTTGCCAAACAGCTGACTAATGGCGCGGTGCCGATGGGCGCCGTCGTCGTGATGCAGGAGATCTATCAGACGTTCATGGCAACCGGCGGTCCGGATTACATGCTCGAGTTCCCGCACGGCTATACCTATTCGGGTCACCCGATCGCGTGCGCCGCGGCCATTGCGGCGTTGGATCTGTTGCTGGCGGACAAGCTGATCGATCGAGTGCGGACACTCGCACCCTATTTCGAAGACGGCATCCATGCTCTGAAAGGCCGCAAACACGTTGTCGACATCCGCAACTACGGTTTCGCCGGCGCGTTGACACTTGCGCCGCTTCCCGGTGAACCGGCCCGACGACCGTACGAAGTCGCGATGAGCTGCTGGGAGCGCGGTGTCTACGTCAGGTACGGCGGCGACACGCTGCAGTTCGGTCCGCCATTCGTCATCGAGAAGAGCGATCTCGATCGTATGTTCAACGTCGTCGCGGACGCGCTCGACGCGCAGCCCTGACCGTCCTGGAGGACACATGACCAAATCCATGCACAACGTGGCGCCGCCGGGTTCGCTCGAAGCGAAGGACCTCGAGCATCTGTTACATCCTGCGACCAATCTCAAAGTGCATCATGAGAAAGGTCCCACGGTGATGATGCGCGCGAAAGGCGTTTACATCTGGGACAGCAAGGGCAAGCAGTACCTCGAGGGTATGGCGGGCCTCTGGTGCACCGCGATCGGTTACGGCGAAGAAGAGCTCGCGCGCGTTGCGGCGGAACAGATGCAGAAGCTGAACTATTCGCACCTGTTCGGCGGTAAGAGCAACGAGCCGAGCATTCTGCTCGCGGAAAAACTGAAAGCGATGATGCCGTTCGAAGCGGGGCGCGTGTTTTTCGGATTGTCGGGTTCCGATGCGAACGACACGCAAGTAAAGCTCATGTGGTACTACCACAATGTCATCGGCAAGCCGGAACGCAAGAAGATCATCTCGCGCCGGCGCGGCTACCACGGCGTCACCGTTGCCAGCGGCAGCCTCACCGGGTTGCCCGCATTCCACAAACACTTCGATCTGCCGATCGCCGGCATCCTGCATACCGACGCCCCTCACTACTATCGTGAGGGAAAGCCGGGCGAGAGCGCGGATGCGTTCGTCGATCGGATCGTCGGCAATCTGGAAGCGTTGATCAAATCGGAAGGTCCCGAAACGATCGCCGCATTTATCGCAGAGCCGGTGATGGGCGCGGGTGGCGTGGTGGTTCCGCCAGCCGGCTACTACGAGAAAGTGCAGGCAGTTCTCGATCGATACGGCATCTTCTTTATCGACGACGAAGTGATCTGCGGCTTCGGCCGCACCGGCAACGCGTTCGGTTCGCAGACGCTCAACATCCGCCCCACCACGATGAGTATCGCGAAGGCCGTGTCGTCGGCGTACCTGCCGTTGTCGGCGGTGATCATCCCCGAGTTCCTCTACGAACCGCTTATCGAAGCGTCGGGGCAGGTCGGCACGTTCGGACACGGATTCACGTATTCCGGTCATCCGGTCTGTGCGGCAGTTGCGCTGCGCAATCTGGAATTGATGGAGGAGCGCGACCTGTTTGGTCATGCGGCGCGCATGTCGAAGCCGTTTCAGGCGCGGCTGCGTGCGCTCGCGGACCATCCGCTCGTCGGCGAAGCGCGCGGCGTCGGCATGATCGGCGCGACAGAGCTCGTCGCTGACAAATCCACAAAGGTGCCGTTCGATTCGAAGAAGGGGGTTGCCGCATACTGCGCAGGTCGAGCGGAGGAACACGGTTTGATCGTGCGCAACATCGGCGAAACGATCGCGGTCTGTCCGCCGCTCGTGATCACCGAGAATCAGGTGCACGAACTCTTCGACAAGCTCGGCCGCGCGCTCGACGAAACGCTCGAATGGACACGACGGACTTGATGGACGGACTCTGCTCCAAAGAGTCTAATTGCGAACTTGGCGATGGGATCAGAGGAATGGCACATGGTTAAGGTGTGGTGTGTGGCGGCGTTGATGGCCGTGTTCGGTGCAGCGCCGGTACCGGTAGCTGCTGCGGAACCGGCGGCGGCTGTGGCCCCGTTGCAGGCGGAGCAAACGTCGACCGAGACACTCGGCGCGCTGAATCCGCACTGGGTCTTCGTCAATGACACGAACTTCCTCGGTTACCTCGACAGCAAGGTCTATCTGTTCGACGGCGACACCGGAAAGATGTTGGGCATGCTGTCGACCGGCGCTTTCGGCAATGCGGTGGAGTTCGCGCCTGATTTCTCGGCGATCTATTCGCCGGAGATCTACTACAGCCGCGGTAGCCGCGGCGAACGC
>JANLUG010000221.1:0-1459 GCA_031363335.1 Gammaproteobacteria bacterium | reverse complement strand
TCCGGCGCGTCAAGCCTCCATCTCCACCGGGCTACAGAGCGTCGTCAGTCAGTGAGTAGGACGATGCACAACGTGGGTGCGCGACAGCATGTCCGGCCAGGCGCGGCGATCGGGATCGACGTAGATCCATAGATAGCCGATGCCGAGCGCGGCGAACGACAGCATGGCGCCGATGAATCGCAGCAATGCCTGGCCGAGTCGCATCGGTGTGCCGTCGTGGGTCTCGAGGCGCAGGTTCCACGCGAGCATGCCGAGGGTTTGACCGCGCCATACCCAGAAATAGGCGAAGAAGCTGAACAGTTCGACGAACAGAATCGTCTGTACGAGGGGGCCGAGCACGGCGTGGTTGCTGATGGCGACGCCGATGAACAGCGTCAGCAGCCACAGCGCCAGCACGAGCATCGCGTCATACAGCATCGCGCCGAGGCGTCGCAGCAGGCCTGCGGGCCGTGGCAGAAGGGCGTCGGACACGGTTGGGTCTTACGGAGTCACGGGAAACGAAGGAGGTCCGCGCGAGCGGACCGCTGGGTCAATCGCGTCGCCACGGATCGGGCGCACTCTCGCGCGGCTTCGGCAAGTCCTCGATCAGTTGCTGGCGCAACTGGATCGCGCGTCGATACGCCTCGACGAGATAACTCTGCTCACCGCTCGATTCGTGGACGGACAGGCGGCGCAGCCGGCGCTGATAGTCGACGATCTCGCGCAAGATCCGCACCGCGGCGGCGCTCGCCGCCTGCTGGTCGGGTGACATCTGCCTTTGCGGCGTGGCCATTCACGATCTCCCCTGGTGGCATCCTACCGACGTACTGTCGGCTCAACGGAATATAGGTTAGCGGGTTTTATTAATCAATGGGATTAATTGACCAACCTAACTCGTTGATATGAATGGCTACCCGAAGGATACCGATCCGCTGCCGTCGAGTTGTGCCGGGCGACCGCAGAACTCTTCCTGCGTCATGGCGTCGAGCACCGCTGCATCGCTGCAGTTGCCCCACGCGCGTCGCCCGTCGGAGAGACGGCAGGCCACGTGCGCGATCGACGGGCCGTCCGCACCGTACATCACGGTGTAGCTTTCGACGTCGACGGCGCCCCGATGCGCCATCGCGACATCGCGCTGCGGCGTCGCGTCAACCTTCTCCTGCAGGTCTTCGTGTCGAAACGCCCGGGTCGGCGGTTGCGCGGAGTACACACCGAACGCGTGTTTGGTGAGATAGCCGCCGTTGGCCGTGACGAGACCTTTGGCGTCGCGGTCGCCGCGCAGCACCTCGGCCATCCGCGCGATCGAGTGCATCACGTAGTTGTTCATCGGCCCGCCGCCGAACGTGAGTCCGCCGGTGACCGTCAACGGCCGGCCCTCATCGAGGCCGAGTTCGGCCGCGGACACTTGCACCGCGACAGGGAAACAACTGTAGAGGTCCACGTGGTCGAGCGAGCGCGCTTCGACGCCGGCGAGTTCGAG
>JANLUG010000789.1:0-2320 GCA_031363335.1 Gammaproteobacteria bacterium | reverse complement strand
GGTCCGTCACCGAGCACGAGGGACCTAAGTCGCGGAAAGGCGGCTAGCGGAATCTCACCGGAGAACTGCCCACCCTTTCGGGCCAACTCGTGCGGGGAGACCGCATCCGTGCGGGCCTGGATCGACATAGGCGCGCATCATAGGGACGCGATTTTGACGTGTCAAAACAATTCGAATGTCGGAACGACTCTAACTATCGAGAATCGTTGGCATTATTCGCAGGCTCGCTCGCAGACTTGGACGCGCCCATCAAACGCCACGCTGTGGTGAAGTCTTCTGGCAGCGGCGCTTCGAAGCGGCGTATCTGCCCTGCGATCGGAATGGCCACCGAACTGGCATGCAGACACAGACGGTGGACGCCGGCCGCGCGCCCCTGCGCGAGCTGTTCCTGCGTCGCATATTTCTCGTCGCCGATCACCGGATGACCCGACACCTGGCAATGCACGCGAATCTGGTGCGTGCGTCCGCTATGAGGGTGTGCCTTCAGCCAACTCGCGCAGGCTGCACCTTCGACCAACGAGAATTCGGTTCGCGCGGTCTTGCCTTCAGAAACCACGCGCACCCGTCGCTCGCCGGTTCGCGTGACGTATTTTTCGAGTTGGGCGCGGACGGTCCGCAGTTTGCGCGGCCACGTTCCATACACGATGACGTCGTAGGTCTTCGCCACAGTGCCGTCGCGAAAGGCGCTGTGTAGTTCGAGCAGCGCGGCGCGGTGCCGAGCGAGCAGCAAACACCCGGACGTATCGCGGTCGAGCCGGTGTGCGAGTTCGAGGTTGCGCTCGGCCGGGAACAGCACGCGAAATGCCTCGATGATGCCGTGTTCGATGCCGCTTCCACCGTGCACCGCGATGCCGGCCGGTTTATCCACTACGATCACATTGGCGTCTTGATAAAGGATGCGATCGGCGAGCCGATCGAGCAGACCGCGGCTGGGCACCGATGGCTCGCCCTCCTCCGGTCCGTGCCACGGCGGGATCCGCACCACATCTCCAGCGACGAGGCGATGGTCCGGTTTGACACGACCGCCGTTGATCCGCACCTCACCCTTTCTCAACATTCCGTAGACCCGGCTGCGCGGTACGCCCGTCAGTTCGCCGAGCAGAAAGTTGTCGATGCGTTGCCCTGCCGCCTCGCCGATTTGGACATGGCGAACGCCCCGTGCGCGCGCTGCTGTGGGATCCGGCAATTGCTTTCCTTGGCGATTGAAGTACTTAGAAGGCGCTGCTATATTCCGTCCGCTTTGCCACCCGGCGCTTTGGAGCGACGGAGAAGCGGCAAAACACGGTTCGACGCAGATTGCCCGAGGTTTAGGCCGGCATTCTGCATCATGCGGAGACAATTGACAGCGATCTGTCCCCGCCACGACAACGCGCCCGACATCGACAATAGGTGCGTTGACGAGAGGAAAGAACATCGACTGCGTCGACATTCATCACCGACGCATACCGTTGCAACAAGAAGGGGCTCCGCCAAAATACGGAGCAGATCAGTATCAGTACAGCGATAGCTCAGACCCTCGAGCATCAAGAAGACGCAGCAACTCACTCGCCGTGTCGATTCGCTCCACATCATCTGAACTGAAACCCGCAGCGTTTCGCGCTGCGCGCCCTGCTTTCCGAACGTCAACGTCCCGTTGTGGTGCTACGGCCCAACAATGGAACGAACGACATGAAAAGAATGCTCATCAATGCCACTCAAGCCGAAGAGGTTCGAGTTGCGCTCGTCGATGGTCAGCGGATCTATGACCTCGACATCGAAAATCGCGGCCGTGAACAGAAAAAATCCTCCATCTATAAAGCGCGCATCACGCGCGTCGAACCCAGCCTCGAGGCGGCGTTCGTAGAGTTCGGCTCGGAGCGACACGGCTTCCTGCCCCTCAAAGAAATCTCCAGGACCTACTTCACCAAGAAAGGCGCTGAAGGCAAACGCAGCATTCAAGACCTGATCGAAGAAGGTCAGGAAATGATCGTGCAGGTGGACAAGGAAGAACGCGGCACGAAAGGTGCGGCGCTATCGACCTTCATCAGTCTCGCCGGCCGTTATCTTGTACTGATGCCGAACAATCCGCGCGCCGGCGGTATTTCGAGACGCATCGAAGGCGATGAACGCGATCTGCTGCGCGATGCGCTGTCGCAGTTGAATCTTCCCGAAGGCATGGGCGTGATCGTCCGCACCGCCGGTATCGGCCGCAGTCCAGAGGAACTGCAATCGGATTGCGATTACCTCGTACAACTGTGGCAAGCGATACAGAAAGCAGCCGACGAAGAGAAGACGCCTGCGTTGCTGTACCAGGAAAACAACGTGATCCTGCGCGCGATCC
>JANLUG010000744.1:0-15283 GCA_031363335.1 Gammaproteobacteria bacterium | reverse complement strand
CTTGGGCACGTGCACGTCGAAGCCCTCGGCAATCAGCGTGACGCCGATCAGCAACAGGAACGACAAAGCGAGCATCTTGATCGTCGGATGCTCTTCGACGAAGCGGCCAATCGAACCGGCCGCCACCATCATGATCAATACCGAAATCACGATCGCCGCGATCATCACCTCGACGTGTTTTACCAAACCGACGGCCGTGATCACCGAATCGAGCGAGAAGACGATGTCGATCAGGCCGATCTGCATCAGGACGCTGCCGAACGTCGCGGTACTCGTCGCGTGGTGTTCGTCCATCATGCCTTCGAGCGAGTTGTGCACTTCCTGTGTGGATTTCCCGATCAGGAACGCACCGCCCAGGATCAGAATCAGGTCCCGCCCAGAAATCGCCTGATCGAATACTGTGAAGAGGTCGTCCGTCAGCTTCATCACCCAGGTCAGTGACAGCAGCAGCGCGATGCGCATCAGCATCGCGAGCGCGAGGCCGAAGAAACGCCCGCGCGCCCGGTCCGCTTCAGGCAACCGGCCGGTCAGCACCGAGATGAAGATGATGTTGTCGATGCCGAGGACGATTTCGAGCACCGTCAGCGTCAGGAACGCGAGCCAGACTTCCGGGTCGGACAGAAACTCCATCAAAGCTCCAAGCGCACCGGCTCGATCAAAGGACCGGCATTCAATCACAACGCCGGGTGGGCTCAAACCTCGGATGTCGGTGTGGCGTGCATCGGCTACCATGCGGACGACTTCCGGTCTCAACCGCACGGATCGTTTGTATGGACAACGGCACGGAACAACGCATCGAAGCGGCGGTATTCCGCCGTCTGCTCGCGCATCTCGACGAGCGAAAAGACGTCCAGAACATCGACCTGATGAACCTGGCCGGGTTTTGCCGCAACTGCCTTGCGAAGTGGTACACGGCGGCCGCAGAAGACGCGGGTGAGCAGGTCGACTACGAAGCGTCGCGCAAACGCGTTTACGGCATGCCTTACGAGGAATGGAAGCGGCGCTTCCAGAGCGACGCGTCGCCCGAGAAGCTCGCCATGGTCAAGCACGACCACTGACGGCTGCCCCAAAAAAGCAATGGCCGACGCCGCCGTCGAACTGCACGACGTCAGCAAGACGTTCAGCCACGTCGTTGCGGTCAATCGGCTTTCGCTGAGCGTTCCGCGCGGTGTCGTTTACGGCATTCTCGGTCCGAACGGCGCAGGCAAGACGACCACCATCCGGATGCTCGTCGGCATCCTCCGACCGGACACCGGCACCGTACGCGTCCTCGATTCCGACGCGCCGTCGCAGATCAAGGCGCGCCTCGGCTATCTGCCCGAGGAGAAAGGTCTCTACAAGAAGATGCGCGTGCTCGATCTCGTCGCATACTTCGGCCGGCTCAAGGGCATGTCGCGCGTCGCTGCCTATTCGCAAGGACGCCGGTTGCTCGACGAGTTCGAACTCGGCGACTGGCACGACCAGAAATGCGAGAGCCTGTCGAAAGGCATGGGACAGAAGGTGCAGATCGTGGCGACGTTGATTCACGATCCCGAACTGATCGTGCTCGACGAACCGTTCTCCGGCCTCGACCCCGTCAACGTCGAACTGGTGCGCAACATCGTGCTTGCGCAACGTGCGCGTAACCGAACCGTACTGCTGTCGACGCACGTGATGGAGCAGGCCGAACAGATCTGCGACGGCCTGATCCTGATCAACCACGGCCGCAAACTGCTCGACGGACCCTTGAGCGATATTCGTCGCTCTGCACAACGGACCGTGTCGATCGACTACGACGGCGACGGCGCCCGCCTCAAAGACCTCCCAGGCGTGGTACGCATCAATGACGCCGGCCAGCATGCCGAACTCAGTCTCGAACCGGACGCCGACGCGCAAGCGATCCTGGCGCGCCTCGTCGGTCGCCTGACGATTCGCAGATTCGACACGCGCGAAGCCTCGCTGCACGAGATCTTCGTGCGCGCGGTCGGAGGCGACAATGGCAGCTGATCCCACAAAAGCCGACTTTTCAAAAGCCGACTTTTCAAAGGCATTGCTCGTCGCCACGCGCGAATACCTCGAGAACGTCCGCACGCGCGGCTTCTGGCTCAGCATCCTGATGATGCCGTTCATTCTGATCGTGGTGTCGACCGCGCCGATGTTGTTGAGCGACGCGGAAAGCGAAGCGCGCTACGCAGTGCTCGATCGATCGGGGTGGGTAGAACGCGCTGTGGCGGCCCGTATCATCCGCAACGACGTCGCGATACTGGTGCCGGCGCTGGCCCGTATAGAGCCCAACGAGCGGCCTGAGGCGCTCGCAGATCTTGGTCCGGTCGGTACACCCGAGGAGCGCGCGCGACTCATCGATGCAACTGCGCATCTGCTGGTATTGATCCGGCAAGCCGAACACTCGATCAGTGCGCCGGCGACGCCGGCGGAACGGATCGCGGTGTGGTGGCGCGATCATCCGGATGAGATTTCGAAGCTCGCGCCGAACGTCTCGTCGGCGAGATACCGTTATGTCGCAACGCCCGGTATCGACAAAACGGGCCTCAATCTGCTGCTCGCGAACGATCAGTTGCTCGGCTACTTCGAGATACCGGACGACCCGGTCGCCGACGGATCCGGTGCGGTGTACGTGACGCGAAAGCTGACGAATCAGGACGTGCGCAACTGGTATTCGGCGCTCGTCACCGACGCGGTGCGCGACCGCCGCATCCGCGAAGAAAACATCGCGCCGACCGTCGCCGACTGGATTCAGACGCCGGTTCAATTCGCATCGGTACGGCTCGACAACAGCGGCATCGAATCGAAAGCCGAGCGCGCCGATACGATCGGTCAATGGGCGCCGGTCGCATTCGTCTATCTGTTGTGGATATCGATCTTCTCGATCGCGCAGATGCTGCTGACGAATACGGTTGAGGAAAAGTCTAACAAGCTTGTCGAGGTGCTGTTGTCGTCGCTCGCGCCTGTCGAACTGATGGCCGGCAAGATCATCGGAATCGCCGCAACCGGGCTGACGATCGTCGCGTCGTGGCTGACGATTTTCATCGCCGCGGCGCTGTGGTTGCCTAGCATTCTTGGCGGCTCCGGCAGCGTGGATTTGTCGGGGCTGATCAACGATCCGACGTATCTGCTGTCGTTCATCGTGTACTTCGTGCTCGGCTATCTGTTCTACGCCGCGCTGCTGTGCGGAATCGGTTCGCTCGCGAGCAACTTGAAAGAAGCGCAAACGCTGATGATGCCGATCCAGCTGCTGCTGATCGTACCGCTCATCGTGATGGTGCCGATCGGCCGCGACCCGAACGGTCTGCTGGCGCAGATCCTGTCGTGGATTCCGCCATTCACACCGTTCGTGATGATGAACCGCGCCGCGTTTCCCCCAAGGCTGATCACGTACATCGGAACGACCGTGCTGATGCTGATTTCGATTGTCGTTGCGCTGCGCGTCGCCGCGCGCGTATTCGAAACCGGCGTGTTGATGACGGGCAAACCGCCGCGCTTTCGCCAACTGCTGGTGATACTGCGAGGAAAGCGCGATGCCGCGCGCTGACAATCGGACTTTCGCGCTGGCCGATCGGTTCGAATTCGTCGAACGCATGAAACGCAGCCAGCGGCTGCCGCCGCGTGGTCAGTTCAGAGTGATCGCGGCCGACGTCCGCGGACCATCGTCGCCACGCTTCCCGCATACGCTGTTTTTCTCGAGCCTTCTTGCAGCACCGCTGTATCAGGAACTGCTCGCGGCACACTACACGTTGGCGGCCGACGGCAAACACGGGCCGTTCAACGTCGCCGATCTGACACCTGCGGACTTCGTGCCGATCGGCGTTGCAGAGCTGCAGCGTCGCATCGCACTGCATCTCGACTATCGCCGCTACGGTTGCGCGCCGATTTCCGCCGAACGACGGCGCAACGTCACCGACTTCGTCGACGTGCTGGCGACTCAGGCATTCGAAGTCTTCGCGCTGACACCGTGCGCGTGGTTCAGCGATGCGGCGAACACCCGCTACCCGCACGAGTGGTCGCATGCGTTGCTCGAGTTCCACGAGTACGTGTTATTCGATACTCTGCACCGCAATTTCCTCTGCCTGATGTTTGCCTTTGACTGATCCCAGAACCGACAACGACACGCCCCGGCAACGCATCGCACAGATCTGGCGCGACTGGCGCGGCTTCATTCTGTTCATCGCGGTGATGGTCGTGTTCCGGTCCGCAGTGGCCGACTGGAACCAGGTGCCGTCCGGAAGCATGAAGCCGTCGATCCTTGTCGGCGACCGCATCGTCGTGGACAAACTCGCCTACGATCTGCGCATCCCGTTCACGCTGACGCGCATCGCGCGCTGGGCAGAGCCGCTTCGCGGCGACGTCGTCACGTTCCCGTCCCCGCGGGACGAAACGCTGTACGTGAAGCGCGTGATCGGCCTACCAGGCGACATGGTGGAGCTGCGCCGAAATCGCCTCTACATCAACGGCGAAGAAGCACGTTACACACCGCTCACCGTTGGCGAGGTGGGGGCGCTCGAGGTCGAAAACAAAGCGCAGTACGAGTTCCTTCGCGAAGAGATCGGCACGATGAGCCACATCGTCATGCTCCGGCACGACCGGGACGCATCGACGTATCAATCCTTTGCGCCGACGCAGGTTCCCGCGGGCCAGTATCTGATGCTCGGCGACAACCGCGACGACAGCGGCGACTCTCGCGTCATCGGTCTGGTCGATCGCAGCCGCATTCTCGGCCGCGCTCACGCCATCGCCTTCTCGCTCGACTACGAGCACCACTACGCCCCGCGCTTCGATCGCTTCTTCGGCGGGATCTCCTAGGTCTGTTCTCGGCTTCGATCCGAAGCGCGACTTCGATCGGAGGCGAGCGGCGGCGCGTCGGTGCGGCGGACACGCTCAAGCCTCCACCTCCACCGGGCTATCAGCACCGCCTCCACCGGGATTCAAAGCTCAGCGCAACCCACGAAACAACCGAATCACGCCAAACAGCAGCAACGCAACGACCCCCGATCCAACCACGAGCGATAAGCTCACGAGCAGGTAACCGAGCAATTCGTCGTTGCTGAGCCCGAGCTGACGCCCGACCCAATAGCTTCCTGCGAGCGCAACGAGCAGCCCGATCAGGATGCGCCACGGGCGTCTTGTGAAATTCGTTTCGGGTTTCGTTGTGGTCACCGGCGCCTCCCTGTGCGTCGATGGGTTCGACGCAACGTTGTTATTCTAGAGTCCCTTCGATCCGGACCTAAGCGTGTGAACCAATCCCCCCGCGAGACGATCTCGCAACAACGCTTCGATGCGTGCATCGCCGCCGGCGTGCTCAGTGATGCCGTGGTCGATGAGTCGATCGTGTGGCCGGAAGATTCTAGCGGTCTGGAGATTCGCAATGTCGCGTTCGAACAGACGAGCTTTCGTCAGGCCGTCCTCACCGGTGCGCATTTCGTGGACTGTCGCTTCGGCGGTTGCAGCTTCCGCAGCAGCGATCTCGGCGATGGCCATTTCGAACGCTGCCAGTTCTATGACGCGGACGCACAGGCGAGCTGCGATTTTTCATACGCAGTGCTTCGAAACTGCCGATTCGAAGTCTGCGATCTCACCACCGCGACGTGCACCCGAACGCGCGCGTTCGGTATCGAACTGCGCCGCTGCCAGGCATCAGGCATCGATTTCTCGATCGCCGACTTCAGCCTCAGTGCCGGCGAATTCGCAACGGCCACGTTCACCGAATGTAACCTCGCCTATGCGGACTTCAGTCAGACGGTGTTGACCGGCGCGGTCTTCACCGGCAGCAGGATGTCGCACAGCGTCTGGAACAATGCGTCGTTGAACGACGCGAACCTGTCGGGCTGCGAACTCGACAACATCGAAGCGCGCGGTCTGGATCTGCGCGGCGCCGATCTGCGCGACGCCCGCTTCAACCGTCTCGATCCGCGCGAGATCGACCTGACGGGCGTACGCATGTACGCCGAGCAAGGCCTCGAAGTACTGCGCACGCTCGGAATCGAAATCGACTGACGGATCACGCGTCGGTCGTGGGCGAACTTACGACGGATCTTTCGAAATCAGCTCCACTTCGAAGATCAATGCTTCGTTGGGGCCGATGCGGTTGCCGGCGCCGCGATCTTTGTAGGCCAGTTCGGGCGGAACCACGATGCGCCATTTCGAACCGACCGGCATCAGCTGCAACGCCTCGACCCAACCCGGGATGACACCATTCACCGGGAAGCTCGCCGGCGCACCGCGTTCGACGGAACTATCGAATACCGTGCCGTCGGTCAGTGTGCCGGTGTAGTGCGTGGTCACGGTGTCGGTGAGGTTCGGTTTCGGACCGGTACCCGCAACGAGCACCTGATACTCGAGACCCGACGCGGTCGTTACCACACCCTCCTTCTTGCCGTTCTCGGCGAGGAAGGCCTTCGCCGCCGCCAGGTTGGTGTCGGCGAGCTTACCGCGCTCTTCGGTGCGCGCATCGTTCAAGGCGTTCAGCGCGGCGAGCACCTCGTTTTCCGGTACTTTCGCCTTCGCACCCGCGAATCCGTCTTCGATGCCTGCAAGAAACGCCTTCGAATCGAGCGCTTTGCCGTATTGGTTATCCACGTTTCCGGCGATGTTGTAACCGAGGCCATAGCTCGCCTTCGCCACTTCGGTTTCGAGCTCCGGTCCCTTCGCGGGTTCGGGCGGCGGTGCCTTCTGGCACGCGACGGCAGCGAGTGCGAGCGCAGTCGCAAGCGCGATTCGTCCGAACGCGACGGTCGATCTGTGCGTCGCTACTTGCGAGGGCAATGGAATCTTCATAAGGTTGTTTCCTCGTCCGGATTACATCTTCTTACTGCGGTGCCGGGAACCTTCGAATAGGCTCCCCTTGGTTCGTCGAAACCGTTCGGGAACCGTTCGGGAACCGATCGGAATCCGCAGAGTCTTGAGTGGGACCTCAGGGTGAGAGATTTCTTTCTCACGGAACCTAAGGTGCGACGCGGGCGTCAGAATACACGACTTGTAGTAGGCGGTGGTGATCGATGTTGAATCGAACTCTCGGATTCGGCGTGTCCGCACAACGCGCGATGCGAATGGTTGTTGGCTCGTTCGCTGCGCTGATGGCGACGCTCGCGTACGCCGCGCCGCCTCCCGATACGGCGGCGCTGCCGAACGCCACCGCAACCACCACGACCGCGACAACACCGGAGGCTGCGGCAACAACGCCGGCGTACAGCTTTCCGATTCCGGAAGCGCTGCATCCGCTCGATGTGCATCCGCGCACGAGTCTGTCGATCGTCGAACAGCTGCGCCACAACCACTACCTGCAGAAGCCGCTCGACGACGCCGCTTCCAGTGAACTCTTCGACAAATACATCGATCTGCTCGACAGCGGTCACGCGTACTTTCTCGCGTCCGACATTCAGGCGTTGGAGAAGTACCGCTACGCGCTCGACGACGCGCTGAAGCGCGGCGACCTCGATCCCGCCTTCGACATCTTCAATCGTTATCAGGCGCGCCTCGAAGAGCGCCTCGAATTCCTGATCACCGAACTGGGTCAGGGTCTGCAGACGATGAACTTCAACACCAACGAGACCATCGAGGTGGAGCGCAAGCATGCGCCCTGGGCGGCGACCACGGCCGAACTCGACGACCTGTGGCGTAAGCGCCTGAAGGCGGCCGTGCTCGGCATGAAGTTGAACGGCAAGCAGATTGCCGAGATCCAGGACGTGCTGACGAAGCGCTACAAGAACCGTTTGAAGCAGGCGACGCAGACGAACAGCGAAGACGCATTCCAGGTATACGTGAACTCGTACGCGAGCACGTACGATCCGCACACGCAGTATTTTTCGCCGCGCACGTCGGAGAACTTCAACATCAACATGTCGTTGTCGCTCGAAGGCATCGGCGCCGTGTTGCGTACCGAAGACGATTACACCGAAGTGGTTCGTCTCGTTCCGGCAGGTCCGGCCGACAAAGCCGGCGCACTGAAGCCGTCCGATCGCATCATCGGTGTCGGCCAGGGCGAAAGCGGCAAACTGATCGATGTGGTCGGCTGGCGGCTCGACGATGTCGTCGAGCTGATCCGCGGCCCGAAAGCATCGGTCGTGCGCCTCGAGATCGTGCCGGCTGCAACCGAAGACAACAGCAAATCACGGATCGTCAGCATCACACGCAACACCGTGCAGCTCGAAGAACAGTCGGCGCAGAAGAAGCTGCTGACACTCCAACAAGGGGGCACCTCGCACAAGATCGGTATCATCGAGATCCCGACCTTCTACGTCGATTTCAAAGCCGTTCAGAACGGCGATCCGGACTACAAAAGCACCACGCGCGACGTTCACGCGTTGATCGACCAACTGAAAGCCGACGGCGTCGAAGGCATCATCATCGACCTACGCAACAACGGCGGCGGATCGCTACAGGAAGCAGATTCGTTGACGGGCCTGTTCATCAAATCCGGTCCGACCGTGCAGGTGAAAACCGCCAACCGCCGCGCCAATATCTATGCCGACACGGACGACGAGATCGCGTGGGACGGCCCGCTCGCCGTCATGGTGAACCGCTTGTCCGCATCGGCGTCCGAAATCTTCGCCGGCGCCATTCAGGACTATGGTCGTGGCCCCATCATCGGCAGCCAGACGTTCGGCAAAGGCACGGTACAGACGCTGATCCCGTTGAATCGCGGCCAGCTGAAAATCACGCAGGCCAAGTTCTATCGCGTCTCCGGACAGAGCACGCAACATCAGGGCGTTCTTCCCGACGTCGAATTTCCCGAGGTCTACGACACCGACAAGATCGGCGAGAGTTCGCTCGACGACGCGATGCCGTGGGATGAGATCAAGCCGGCCGTCTATCCGCACGCGACCCAGGTGCAAACGGTATTGCCGACGCTTGTCGACAAGCACCGCGACCGCGTTGCAAACAATCCCGATTTCGAATATCTGCGCGCGCTGATGGCGAAGAGCCACGAGAACGCGAAGAAGACTGAGATCTCGCTGAACGAATCGGTTCGGATCAAGGAAAAGCAGGACGAAGACGCCTGGCGACTCGCCATCGAGAACAAGCTGCACGCCGCCAAAGGCGAACCGTTGCTGAAGACGATCGAAGAGCTCGATGCGAAGCTCGACGCCGAGGAAGCGGAAGACGATGCGGGCGACAACTCCAAGAAGCCTGCAGAAGACGACGCGATGATCAAAGAAGGCGCCTTCGTGCTGATCGACTACGTCAACCAGACGCGTCAGGTCGCGAGCATCACTCAACCGAGGGCCGACACTGTCCTGCAGTGACCTTCGGTTGAGCAACGCGCCTCGCTCAGATCGTTAGAGGCTAGACCGCGAAATCCAAAGTACGACCGTCGATCGCGCGGCGCAGAGCCACCTCGAATTCATCGACCGACATCGTGTGCTGCTGCGTCTGCCCATAGCGGCGCAGCGTCACGGTGCCGTCCGCCTGCTCCCGTTCGCCGACGATCAGCAGCAGCGGAATTTTCCGCGTGGTTCCTTCGCGGATCTTCTTCGATACCGTTTCGCTCTGCGTCGCGAGTTCCGCTCGCACCATCCGCTTGCGCAGCCGATCGACGATACTGCGACCGTACGCTTCGTACTGCTCCGACACGGTGAGTATCTGAACCTGCACCGGTGCGAGCCACGTCGGAAACGCACCGCCGAAGTGTTCGATCAGGAAGGCGACCATCCGTTCGTGCGTGCTGAACGGTGCGCGGTGGATGCAGAACGGCATGTGTTCCGCGCCGTCGGAGCCGACGTAGGTGAGCCCCATCCGCGCCGGTTGCGCGAAATCGAGTTGCACGGTGCTGACGGTTTCGTCCCGTCCCGTCACGGTCGGAAACTGGATGTCGATCTTCGGACCGTAGAATGCCGCTTCGCCTGGACCATCGATGTAGTTGATACCGAGTTCCTGCAAAACCTCGGTGAGGATCCGTTCCGAGTCGGCCCATGCCTGCGGATTGTCGACGTACTTCTCCTTGCCCTTCGGATCGCTGAAATCCGAGCGCGATAGCCGCACCGTGTAACTGTCGAGCCCGAGGATGCGGTATGCCTCGGCATACATCGCAAGCACCGATTTGAACTCGTCCTTCACTTGCGCCGCGGTGCAGTAGATGTGGGCATCGTTGATGCACATCCCACGCACGCGGACCAGGCCGCCGACGGCGCCGGAGTCTTCGAAGCGATACACCTGTCCGTATTCCGCGAGCCGCAGCGGCAGGTCGCGATAGCTGCGCGGCGCCGCTGCATAAACTTTGTGGTGGTGCGGGCAGTTCATCGGCCGCAGCACGTACGACTCGCGCACCTAGCCTTCTTCGGTGGCTTCCTTCATCTCCATGATCGGATACATATGATCGGCGTAGTACGGCAGATGCCCGGTGCGGTAATACAGCTCGGCCTTCGCGAGGTGCGGCGTGGAGACGCGCTGATAGCCGCCGTGAAATTCGAGTTCCTTCGCGAGCTGTTCGAGCTCGTCGCGAATCACGGTGCCGTTCGGGAGCCACAGCGGCAGCCCCTTACCGATGTCGTTGTCGAGGTGATAGATGCCGAGTTCGCGACCGAGCTTCTTGTGGTCGCGCGCGAGCGCCAACTCATAACGCGCCACGTAGTCGTCGAGCTCCGCCTTGCTTGCGAATGCCCACGCGTAGATCCGCGTCATCATCACGTTGTCGGAATTGCCGCGCCAATACGCGCCGGCGACGCTCTTCAGCTTGAAGGCGTCGCGCGCGATCTCCTTGGTCGTGTGAACGTGCGGGCCTTCGCACATATCGAGGAACGGCCCGTTGCGATAGAACGACAGCGTCTGCAGCTGCTTCTTGTCGAACAGTTCGAGCGCGTACTCGCGCTTGTACGGCTCCTTCATCTCCGCCAGGCGCGCGAGCGCGGCTTCCTTGGGCAGTTCTTCGCGGTCGAAGCGCTGGCCTTTCTTCAGGATTTTGCGCATGCGCTGTTCAATCTCCGGGAAATCCTCCTCGGTGATCGGCGCGCTGAGAATGAAGTCGTAGTAGAAGCCGTCCTTGATCGGCGGGCCGAATCCGAGCGTGGACCCGGGGCGCAGTTCCAGCACCGCCTGCGCAAGCACGTGCGAGAGGCTGTGTCTGATCTGGTATAGCGCGTCGTCGGACGCGAGTTCGCCGCTATGTTCCAAGCTATCCATGTGTCCTCCCAAAAAAAGAAAAACCCCGTTGGCGGTCGCCTTCCGGGGTTTCTGTTCGAAGGCGACCTCTTACATTCGGGTCGCCTGTTTTGTCGCGTACGACGTCAGGCAACCCGCCACGGCGTAGTCGTGGCGGTGGTCGTCGTCGTGTTGCGCAACAAATAGTTCATCATCGACTCCAGCAAACCGGCGTAATGATAGTGACGCACCCGCCGATTGCAACAAATGCAACCCATAGCGGCGCGAAACGAATCTAACGGGTACGCGGAGTCGTTGCTTGGGAAGGATCGCCGAGGGTCGGCTCGACACGCGGCGCGCGGACGGGGTCGTGCACGAAACGGCGGGCACGAACCGTGCGCGCGCCATCCGTGTTCGAGGCGTCGCCTCGATTGCGTTGCTCTCGAGCGATGAGATGCGACTCGCTCCGATCAATCATCGAAATCACTCCGCGGCGAACTGCGCCGATAAACCGTAAACAGGGGTATGAACGGGAAGTGAGATCATCGCCCGCCGACAAAGTTCGGTTCTACTGACTAAGTCACAGTCCGTCGGGGCGAATGCTCGACGAGCAGCCTTGCAACCTCACGCAGACTGCCGAGCACGGGATGTCCGATGCCGCGCACGTCCGCGGCCGGCTGCACCAGGTCGGGAATCTGGAACACGAACAACCCCGCCGCGTGGGCCGCGCGGACGCCGTTGTCGGAATCCTCGATCGCCCAGCACTGATTCGGTGCAAAGCCTAGCGCCCGGGCCGCGGTCAGATACGGTTCCGGATGAGGTTTGGGGTTCGCAACGGCATCACCGCCTACGACTGCGGCAAAGAAATCGAGCAGCCCGGCCAAGCGAAGCTTCGTTCGCGCGAGTTCCGTCGCCGTCGACGTGGCCAGCGCAATCGGCACCCGCAGCGCGCGGGTCAGTTCCAAAATCTCCAGAGCGCCATCCTTTACGTCCACCGCCTGCGTCAACACGCGCGCTTCGTAGCGGCCGGACCACTCGCGGCTGAGGCGATCGTAGATGTCGTATCCCAACGCGGCGCCGAGGATGTCGCGCGTACCCTGCACGCTCGTGCCGATACAACGCTCGTAGACCGTGCGCTCAACCTTCAGGCCGTGGGCGCGACAGGCGTCTTCGAAAGTGGCGAGGGCGATGCGTTCGGTATCGAGCAGCAGGCCATCCATGTCGAATACGATGGCCTGCGGCGCGAACAGTTTCGTCAAGCGGCGTTCCGGGCCAGGTTGTTCAGCACGTACTGCAGAATGCCGCCGCTCTTGAAGTACTCGATCTCGTTGTCGGTATTCAGGCGACTCGTGACCGTGACTTCCTGCTTCTTGCCGTCGGCGCGGCGGATCGTCAGCAGCAGATCCTGGCTCGGCTTGATCTCCTTCACACCGGCCGGCAGCGCGATGTCGATCACTTCATCGCCCGTGAGCCCGAGACTCTTCCGCGTATCACCCGGCTTGAACTGCATAGGCAGAATTCCCATGCCGATCAGATTCGAGCGATGAATCCGCTCGAACGTCTCGGCGATGACGCCTTTCACGCCCAGCAATCGAGTACCTTTCGCCGCCCAGTCGCGGCTCGACCCGGTGCCGTATTCCTTGCCGGCGAATACCACCAGCGGCGTGCCTTCGCCCTGATAACGCATCGCAGCGTCGTAGATCGAAAGCTTGTCGCCGCTCGGTATGTGCTTCGTGTAGCCGCCTTCGGTACCCGGCACCATTTCGTTCTTGATGCGGATGTTCGCAAACGTGCCGCGCATCATCACTTCGTGATTGCCGCGGCGCGATCCGTACGAGTTGAAGTCGGCAACGTCGACGCCGTGCTGCACCAGGTAGTGTCCGGCCGGACTATCGGGCTGGATCTCACCAGCCGGTGAAATGTGATCGGTGGTCACCGAATCGCCAAGCAGCGCGAGGATTCGCGCGCCGTGGATGTCGATCTGTTGATCGAGATCGTCGCCCACTTTGAAGAACGGCGGTTGTTTGATGTACGTCGAGTTCTCCCAACCGTAGGTGCCCTTTGCATCCACCTTGATCGCCTGCCATGCGGCCGGACCGGTGAACACGTCGGCATACTGCCGCTCGAACATGTCCGCAGAAACCTGCGCGACGACGTCGGCGACTTCCTTGTTGCTCGGCCAGATGTCCTTCAGGAACACGTCTTTGCCGTTTTTGCCTTTGCCGATCGCATCTTTCGACAGATCGATCCGCATCGTGCCGGCGAGCGCATAGGCAACCACCAACGGCGGCGATGCGAGCCAGTTCGTGCGCACTTCCTGGTGCACGCGCCCCTCGAAGTTTCTGTTGCCCGACAACACCGACGAAACGACGAGGTCGCCTTGTGTGATCGCCTTCGAAATCGACTCGGGCAGCGGACCGGAGTTGCCGATGCAGGTCGTGCAGCCGTAGCCGACGAGATTGAAGCCAAGCGTGTCGAGCGAAGCCTGCAGGCCGGCCTTTTCGAGATATTCGGTGACCACCTTCGAACCCGGCGCGAGCGACGTCTTCACCCACGGCTTTACCGTCAGGCCGAGCGCGAGCGCTTTCTTCGCGACGAGTCCTGCCGCCAGCATCACGGCAGGGTTCGATGTATTCGTGCACGACGTGATGGCGGCAATCACGACGTCGCCGTGACCCAGGTCATACGCGCTGCCGGCGACTTTTGTACGCGCGTCCTTCGTCTTGCCGCGACCCTGCAGATCGAGTTCGTCTTCGACAGCCTTACGCATCGCGGTCATCGCGACGCGATCCTGCGGGCGCTTCGGGCCCGCGAGGCTCGGCACCACGGTACCGAGGTCGAGTTCGAGCGTATCGGTATAGACCGGGTCGACCGTTGTCGCATCGCGCCACATGCCTTGCGCTTTTGCGTATGCCTCTACGAGCGCGACGGTGTCTGCGGGGCGGCCCGACAGCTTCAGATAGTTGATCGTCTCGACATCGATCGGGAAGAAGCCGCACGTCGCGCCGTATTCCGGCGCCATGTTCGCGATCGTCGCGCGATCGGCGAGCGGCAGGTGATCGAGACCGGCACCGAAGAACTCTACGAATTTATCGACGACACCTTTCTTGCGCAGCAACTCGACGACGCGCAGCACGAGGTCCGTCGCGGTGATGCCTTCTTTCAACTTGCCCGTGAGGCGAAAGCCGATGACGTCGGGAATCAACATCGAGATCGGTTGGCCGAGCATCGCCGCTTCCGCTTCAATGCCGCCCACACCCCAACCGAGCACGCCGAGGCCGTTGATCATCGTGGTATGGCTGTCGGTGCCGACGAGCGTATCGGGATACGCGACGGTCTTGCCGTTCTCGGTCTTCGTCCAGACGACCTTCGCGAGGTACTCCAGGTTCACCTGGTGACAGATGCCGGTGCCGGGCGGCACGACACGGAAGTTGTCGAACGCGGTCTGACCCCAGCGCAGGAACCGATAGCGTTCGCGGTTGCGCTCCATTTCGATGTCGACGTTCTGATCGAACGCTTTGTTCGTGCCGAACTTGTCGACCATCACCGAGTGATCGATGACCAGATCGACCGGCGACAGCGGATTGATGATCTTCGGGTCGAGGCCGGCGGCCACGACCGCGCTGCGCATCGCCGCGAGATCGGCCACACCCGGAACCCCTGTGAAATCCTGCATCAGCACGCGCGCAGGGCGATAGGCGATCTCTTCGGCCGGCGGCGGCATGACTGCCCAGTTGCCCAGCGCCTTGATGTCTTCCTTACGCACGGTATTGCCGTCTTCGAAGCGAAGCAGATTCTCGAGCAGGATCTTCAACGACATCGGCAACCGGCTAACGGCGCCGACGCCGGCTTGTTCGGCGGCGGGAAGGCTGAAGTAGTCGAACTGTTGTTTGCCGACCGTAAGCTGCTTGCGGGTTTTGAAAGTGTCGTCACTCATGCGGGTGTCTCCTGCCGTCGCAATGGGGCCGGCGCCCCTTAAATTTGCTTGTGTTGAGGCTGCGCATTCTAGAGGCGCGATATCGAAAGAAAAGCGAAAGCGCGAAAACTAACACATGCCGCGGCGGAATGAGTCCGGTGGAAGTTCGACTTCGATGGGACCGCCAAAGTCGACTTCGATGGGACGGTCGAGCGGCGGAGGTTCGGTGCGCCGGACACGCAAGACAGCCATCCCTGGCGCTCGCCATGCGCCGTCCTGGCGCATGACGGTCCGGCGCAC
>JANLUG010000742.1:0-5465 GCA_031363335.1 Gammaproteobacteria bacterium | reverse complement strand
GGCTGCGCTCGATGCAGGCTTCGGCGGCGGCGAGAATTACCGTGGCAACCTTGTGCCGTTCAGCGCGGAAATCGCGTATGAAGAAAATCCGACCATCTCATACGTGCCCGTCGCAGGCGCCAAATACACGAGCGCCGTGATGGCGCCGATTTCAATCGCGACGCTCGCCCAGTTCACCAGCACGCTCTCCGACCCGACCGGAATCTATTGGAGTCTGGTGTCGAACGTGAACGGCATTTCAAATCCGGCGTTCTCGACCCAAGCATCCGATCCGCGCTTCGAGCGCTTCGTCACGCTGATGGCGGAGTTGAGCGAGCTCGGCTGTCTGCACTGGGTCGCAATCAAACCCGGCGAGTTCGCAGTCGCAATCGAACGATGCAGCGCAGAGCACGCCGAGTCCGTCACCGCGCTGCTCGAGTTGCTCAGTGTCACAGCCCCTGCACCGGATTCGGGTCTGGTGCTGCCCGTTGGTCTTGCGTTGCAGCGTACTACCGAGACCGAAATCTCGTTCACGACGCGATCGATCGTCGGACTGATGGAACTGCTGTCCGCCGCCATCGACGTGCCACAAGCAGACCTCGACAGCGGTACCGCAAAGCGATACGGAACACCGGGGCCGGCAGGCGCCAGATTACATGTGTTGTTTTCGAAGGATCAACCGGAGCACGCGGCCGTCGCAGTCCCCTACCGCGGCGGGTGGTTCTACATCGACGAACGCGATCAGACGACGAAGCGATTCTTCCGATTGCTGACGACGCTCTGGACCGTCACGCTGGCGGACAATACCGGTGCTACGAATGCACCGGTGCTGACGGTTCCAGTGAGTCGCTGAACGGCAGGATCCGACAAGCCGGCCTGCAGAAACAGACCCCAGCCCGCACCGGGACCATCGATGCCGATCAGGATGAACGCGTATGGTGTGCCGTGATTGTGAAACACTTCCTGAAAATCTTCCGAACCCATCACCGCCGGAAACTGCGTCATGACGCGACCTTCGCCGAGCAGCGCCGTCAGCGCCGGGTTGACCAGATCAGTGACGGCGGAATCGTTCACCCGCGGACCGGCGTAACCCTTCATCGTGCGCGTGGGCATCTGCGCCTCCGGCACGCCGGCGGCGATCGCCACGCCGCGGTTCACTGCGTCTATGCGAGTAAGCAACTGATCACGAATCTCGCGCGTGAACCAGCGCAGGTTCAGGCGCAGCGTTGCGCTGGACGGGTCAGTGAACGCCAGCTCGGGGTGCTGATGCAGATCCTTGTACAGACGAACCAGACGGTCCGCGTCGCGATCGACCGCCGCCGACACCCGCGCGATCACATCCTTCGATGGCGTTGCTGCAACCGAGGCCGCCGCCGCGGCCAGACACACGCAAACCACGATCGCCTTCGACGTTGCGCTTCCTCGACACTGCATGATGGTCCCTTCGGTTGCTTGCGACAGTTGGAAAGTGCGCGGTATCAGTTTGCCTCGCGCGACCAGAACGTCAGGAGGCGTCCGGCCACGCAAATCGGATGTTACCGTCCCTGATGCCGGCGAGAACGACGTCGATTCCTCCCGACTTGATCATCCATTCGAGCCTGTGGTCGCGATACTCACGCCGGCGTGTCCCGCCGACGTAAGCGTGCGCCATATCCTTCATGGATGTCGCCGCCGCATTAAATTCGGCGAAGGTTGCAGCGACCGATGGCCTTTGACTGACGCGCAGATGCCAGTCCGCCAATGGGCTACCTGATAGCGGCCCCATTCCGTAGTAAACGGAGCGGTTCACCATCGGCGCGGCGGCCGCGTCGGCCCAGCCGAACTGGTCGCCACCGAACCAGAACTCACCCGCGAGCCGTTCTTCCAACCAAGCCTGAAGAGTTCGCGTTTGCAGGAGCGCCTCCGTCCTCAGCCGGTCCGCAAGAGTCCCAGTGGCACGCCTGAACCACAGCACCTCGCCGAAGCCCCAGTTGATTGCCTCGTATTGCGTGTCACACACATCTTCCGTCATCCGAGCGAATGCTCTTTTGCCCGGGTCTGAGGGAAGCAATGGCGGTTCCGGCCAGCGTTCCTCGATGTATTCCATGATCACGGTCGACTCGAAGATTCGGGTGTCCCCATCGATCAACACCGGTACTTCCATCCGAGGGTTCATCGCTGCAAATGAACCGCGTCGACCAGAGCCGAGGTCTTCCGGGAGTTGGGCCGTGAACATCACACCCTTCTCTCTCAAGGCGATCTTCACCTTCTGGGCATAAGAGGAAAGCGGGTGTTCATATAGCAGCATGGCTACTCTCCTAAGGGGCGCACAGATAACGACTGAACAGTGTTGCGACTTCTTCCGCGCCGCGGCCGCGGTAGAACTCCGGCGTTGCGTTCATAGCGAGACCAGAAAGACATTCAGAAACGGAACGACGAGCTCTATGCGGGGCAAACTCGATGAGGCATCGGAGGGGCGATGTTCAGCACCTACACCGCGATGGGTACTCCTACCCGTTGTCTGTCCTCGCGCGTTCTCCGCCGTCTTTTTCGCCCTCAATGGTCAGCACGGATGCGCCGAGCCGTTGCGCCTCCGCGCGAACACGGCACTCGATCAACTCCGCGGCCTCCGTGCGACCCCGAAGACGCGCGTCGAAGTGCGCCACCGTCAGCCCTCGCCAGAGTGCGTACGCAACGTCGGCATCGACGAATTCCTCGAGGGGCGCAATCGACTGGGCAATCGACCTCCAGTGCGTATCGCCGTCGGGATAGGCCTGCGCAAGCGCCAACGTGATCTCGCGGTACCAGGCATGACTCGTAGGGATGTCGTCGACGAAGTGGTTATGGTCGGCGTCATATATTCGCTGCATGAGGCACTATTACCACGAAGGCTACGTTCGCGTCGCACCCACATTCATCAACCAAGACTCAACCGCATCATGGGATCCGTAGTCGACCGCGCCTACGAACTCATCTCGTTCGCCGGCGGCGATGCACCCAGATGGGACGCCTTCCGGCAGCTTTGCATCAACGGCCAGTGGCGAATCGTCTCGATCGTGAGTGACATGCGCGAGACTGGAACGGCCTAGGATTTCGGCGTCGACACTCTCGACGAATACTGCATCCGGACCACGGCTGGTCGGAAACTCAACTGCGCGCTACCAACGCTGGCTTGGCTACGTACAGATCCGCAAACCGCGCCCGCAACTGCATCAGCTTCGGCGCATCGTTGACGACGATGTATGGATTGTTGGGGTGCAGCGTGGCGTAATCCTGGTGGTAGTCCTCCGCCGGATAGAACGCGAGCAGCGGCGCAACCCGGGTAACGATCGGCGAGGGGAACACCTTTGAAATGTCCAACCGGGCGATATAGGACTCGGCAGTTTGTTTCTGATCGTCAGTCGTAGTGAAGATCGCTGAACGGTACTGAGTGCCGCGATCCGGACCCTGACGGTTCAGTTGAGTCGGGTCGTGTGCCACAGTGAAGAACACCGCAAGCAGGCGACCATAGGAAATCTGCGCAGGGTCGAATACCACCTCGACCGACTCCGCATGGCCGGTCGTGCCGGAGCTCACGATGTCGTACTTCGCGTCGCTCGCACGACCACCCGCGTATCCAGAGATCGCCGAACGGACGCCCTTCACGTGCTGGAACACCGCCTGCACGCCCCAGAAACACCCACCGGAGAACACGGCAGTTTGCATGTCACCGGAACCACCTGGCGCAACATCTGCCGGCGCCGCCGGCGCAGCCGCCGCATGGCTTGCGGCCTGTGCAGCTGCGCCAGTCAGAAACAGCCAAGGAAGCAGTGCCAACGCAACCACAAAGTGGCGTTTCGACTTCGATCCATACAACCGCATCGACTTTCTCCTGAAATGGATGAGAACCAACCGGCGCGCTGGCGCATGCACGCAATCGATGCGTCGCGCCAAGCGCTCGATTCTGACAGCGAGTTCGTTGCCGACACACGTGTGGTTACAGAACAATTGAGAAATGCCGCTCTTGCCGTTCGACGAGCCGGGTACGACGTCGCGTCCGGATTTGGCGGGCGGGCCACCACCGGGCACAATCCACAAATGACGCACGCTTCGCTTCCCGGTGTAACCGGCCACTCGTCCTCAGCGAACTCCTCAGGTGAAGCGCTCGACGAGCGCGAGCGTCGCTTGCGCGCGTTGATGCTGCAGGCGCAAGCCGGCGACGAAGCTGCGTATCGCGTTCTGCTCAAGGAACTGAGCGAACGATTGCGCGCGTTCTACCGGCGGCGCCTGACTAATCTTGAGGTCGAAGTGGAGGATCTCGTGCAGGAAACCCTGCTCGCCATACACAACCAGCGCCACACCTACGACCGCTCGCGGCCGTTGACGGCGTGGTGTTACGCGATCGCCCGTTACAAGCTGGTCGACCTGCTACGCCGCCGAGGCCGCAACGAAACGCTCACAGACTCGATCGACGACGATTTCGGCGATCAGCTGTCCGACACAAACCTCGAGGCAACGGATACGCATCGCGACTTGCAACAATTGCTCGATTCGCTGCCGGACCGTCTGCGTCTGGCCGTCGTGAGTGTAAAGATCGAAGGACGATCGGTGGCCGAAACCGCAGCGCTTACAGGAATGTCGGAGTCTTCCGTCAAAGTGAACGTGCACCGCGCGCTGAAAGCGCTCGCAGCAAAGGTGCGCAACGCGACATGAAGACCGACGCACTCATCGATCTGCTCGCCACCGGTACCGGCCCGGCGCAAAGCTATCCGGTGGCGCGCCGATTCGCTGTTGCGCTGGCAATAGGTACGGCCGGCAGTTTCGCAATGTTGCTGTGGCTGTTCGGCCTCAATCCCGCGCTGAAGGACTTTCTGGTATTGCCCGCGTTCTGGGTGAAGATCGCGTTCGCAGGGATTCTAACGGCTTCAGGCCTGCTCGCCTCTGCGCGGCTCGCGCGGCCGGGTGGCGCCGTTGGCAGCTCCAAATGGCTCGCAGCGATCTCGGTGGCGGGCATGTGGATCCTTGCACTCGTGGTTCTGATCAATGCAGACACGGGCACTCGAATGCAACTCGTACTGGGGCACAGCTGGAGTGCTTGCCCGTTTCGAATCGCGCTGTTGTCGGCGCCGATGCTGGTGGCAGGCATCTGGGCTGTGCGCGGACTCGCGCCAACGAATCAGCGCTTGGCAGGTGCCGCGGTCGGCCTCTTCTCCGGTGCGCTTGGCGCGTCAATCTATTGCCTGCATTGCCCGGAGCTGGCACCGCCGTTTCTGGCGATCTGGTACGTCATCGGGATGGTGATTCCCGCGATCGTGGGATGGGCGATCGGCCGGTCGTTACTGCGGTGGTAACGCGAACAGCGGCGCGGCCAAGTCAGCGCAAAGACTCCTGCGCGTAGGCGAAGACGCCGTCGACATCGACACGCGTCGAGTACCCTTCAACGAAAACCTTGCCAACGATTTTTTGCTCGGCATTCACGACGAACACGCCCGGGTACGGAATGCCGTAGTTCGAATCGCCCGGCTTGT
>JANLUG010000735.1:0-4597 GCA_031363335.1 Gammaproteobacteria bacterium | reverse complement strand
GAGCCGCGTGAGCGGGCCTTCGATCAGCCGTCTGCGATCGAGCGTGCGCGGCTGCTCCGGCATGACCTGACAGGGCTGTGCCAGACCATCGCGTTTCGGGATCGTCACGTGCAGCGGCTCCTTCGATGCGCGCACCTGCGTCGTCAGCGGCAGCACGACCACCGTCGGCTCGCCCTGCGCGATCAGAAAATCCGCCTGCATGATCAGCACCGGTCGCACCTTGCCTGTTTCCGCACCTCGACCTGGGTTGAGATTGCCGAGCCAGACCTCGCCGCGCCTCATCGGCGTGTCTTTCTTTTGCGCGTGCGGTAAGGCGTCTTGGGTTCGTCTACACGCTGTTCACTCAGCGCGAGCGCCTCGTTGTCCGTCGGCAAGGCCTCGGCTGCTACGCCCAGCGCTTCGGCGTCGCCGCGATCGCGTGCAGCGCGCGCAATTTCCGCCAAAAACCGTTCGCGCTCGACTCGCCTGAGGTACTCGACGATGGCGTCGCGGGCAATTTCAGATTTCGGCCGCTGTGCACGCGCCGCCTCACGCGAGAGGCGCATTTCGACGTCATCCGGAAGTCTGATGCTGACCAATGACATGACAAATCGTATGACAAAACGTAGTGCGTCGGACTATACGCATCGCTCCGACTCATGGCAAGAATTCGGCAGCGTAGAGGATCCGCCCCAGCCGGCGGCTGAAGCGGCATACAGATGCCGGGCATCTGCGCCAGGCGCAAGATGCCACGAATTGCAATCGAAGCGGCACATCAGCGGCGCTTCGCCGCGCAACTCAAGACCCTGACGGCCGCGTAAAGGCGCTGCGGCGGCGATACAGCATATCCTCGCGACTCTGGTGCGGCCGCAGATCGGCCGGCGTGGCGAAGTACCCCTGCGACGACGGCGGATCGGTGCGCATCCAGTCGGTGATGCCGACGCGATACGCGATCTTCCAGGTACCGTCGCGCTTTTCCATCCGGTCCATGTAGCGCCCGCCCACCCAGAAATCCATCTCTGTGTCGTATGCGTTCGCGGCCGCCTTCGGGTCGCCCTTCGCGCGCATCCGATGACACGCGGTGAAATACGCTTCGGTGTACGCGGTGCCGCCGTCGGCCTCGATCTCGATGAAGATGTTGCCCAACTGGTGATGCGTGCGCGTGTGCGTGGTCAGCACACCGAACGCATACGCAACGAAATCACCGGGCTTACCGGGCTGCGACGGCCGCGACGGATCGCTGCTCGGGCCTTCGAAGCCGTGGCGATGATACGAGTCGGGATGAAACACGCTGCGCAGCAGCGCCTCGTCGAGGTGATCGATCGCGCGGCAATACGTCATCATCACTTCGGCGCACGCGTGCTTGTCGAGCAGCTGCTGCAGCTGCGGGTCGGCAACGCTCGCGACGCGGCCGGCGTTCATCATGCGATCGATACTCATCATTGACTCCCCGTTGATTCGAGCGCCGCTTCGAGCGCGTACGGCGCGTGTTCTTCCACCTGACAATACAGGTGCTGAAAGTGCCAGCGGCCCGCGATGCGCACGTACTGCTCGCGGTACCAGCCGATGATTCTGCGGTACTGAAGACTGCGATCGGCTCGATAGGCGGTGTACAGCATGATCAGGCGCCAGTGGCCCGTAGCGGTGTCGCCGTCGACCTCGATGATCGGGTTGACCGCGTGGTGACCGGAATTGCGAATCGTGCCGCTGCGGCCGATGCCGCCGAGCAGCGCCTTGATCGCGTCGCGGCCCTCGGCGCGGCCGACGCCAGACGCTTCCCAGACGGCATCCTCCGCAAACAGAGGGCCGAGCGTGTCCGGATTGTGCGAGTCGTCGCAAGCGGCGCAATAACGCGCCTTCAACTTGCGGATCTCTTCGATGTCCTCGAGCACGCGCAGGCGTTCTTCTACTGTTGGCATCGTTTCCTTCCCTCGTCAGGCGCCCATTCCCGATTCAACTGCATCATCGATACAATGACCACATGAACTATCAACCGGCAATCGAACTCATTCTGAACGCGCTCCCCGACACGGAGGCCGTCTACCTGTTCGGCTCACAGGCCCGCGACGATGCACACCGCGGCAGCGACGTCGATCTCGCGGTGCTTGCGGCCACACCGCTCCATGCTCTGGCGCGCTTCGATCTGCAGGAGCACATTGCGGCGCGCCTGCACCGCAGCGTTGATCTCGTCGACCTGCGCGCCGCTTCGACGGTCATGCGCGTTCAGGTGCTCGAGCACGGGACCGTCCTCTACGATCGTCAGACGGGGCAGCGGCAAGCCTTCGAAGCCACCGCGCTTTCTGCATACGCCCGCCTCAACGAAGAACGCCGCGGCATCATCGACGACGTCCGACAGCGTGGACGCGTGCATGGATGACGTCGTGCTCAACAAAGCCGCGATCATCGAGCGCTGCGTGCGCCGCGTTCGCGAGGTGTATGCCGACGATCCATCCAACCTGACGATCGATCTCACGCGGCAGGACTCAATCGTTCTGAACCTGCAACGCGCCTGTGAAGCCGCTATCGATCTCGCCATGCACCTGGTGCGGCGCTACCAGCTCGGTATCCCGCAGGAGAGCCGGGATGCGTTCGACCTGCTGGTCACCTCCGGTCGGCTCGACGCCGCTCTCGGCGAGAACCTGAAGAGAATGGTCGGCTTCCGGAACGTGACGGTTCACGACTACACCCGGCTCAATCTCGACATCGTCCGCTCCATCATCGACCAGCGTATGGATGAGCTGCTCGCTTTCTCGAGTCTGGCACTTCTGACGGGACCGTAACGCGAGAGCCCTTCAGCGCGTTTGCCACGACTGGATTTCCGGCAGCACTTCTTTCGAGAACAACCGAATGCTCTTCTCCGCCTGCTCGCCGCTCAGTCCGCCGTAGCTGACCTGCACCGTGAGATCGAAATCGCCGATCTGGCGGCGCCGCTGCTCCATCTTCTCGATGATCTGACGCGGCGTGCCGAACGTGTTGATGTCGACGAAGGCATTGGCCGCATCCGCCATGCCGGCATCGCGCAACGCGACTGCGTTGTTGGCGTAGTCACCGTAGCCCTTCATACGTTTGAAATGCTCGCCGGCCATTTCGTAGTGTTCCATGACGGTGATGTAGTAGTTCGCCATGTACTGGCGCGCGTTCGCTTCGGCGAGTTCGGCGCTTTCGTCGCACGACAGGAAGTCGACGCACACCGGCGACGGCGGCTTCTTGTGGTGATTCTCTTCATACAGCGTTCGATAGCGATCGAAGTGCGGCGCCATCTCCGCCCACGGCTTCTGCGCGAAGCTCATCATCTTCGCACCGAGGCGCGCGACCACCGGTACTGAATCCGACGACATGCCGACCGCGTAGAAGCGGTCCTTGAAACTCGCGTAAGGCCGCGGCCGCACTTCGGTGCGAACCTGTTTGTAGTAGCGACCGTTCCCCTCGACGATTCCGGTTTCAAGTCCTCGAATGATCAACTCGGCCGCCTCATCGAAACGATCGCGCGCTTCGTTCATGTCCACACCGAACACGTCGTACTCGCGCCGCGCCAGACCACGGCCGATGCCGAACAGCGCGCGGCCTTTGCTCAAGTGATCGAGCACGATCATGCGCTCCACCACGCGCAGCGGGTCGTTCCACGGCAGGATCACGGCGCCGGTCAGCAGCTTGATGCGCTGCGTTTTCGCCGCCATGTGGCCGAGAAACTGCGTGTTGTCGGGCGACATCGCGTAGTTGTAGAAGTGGTGCTCGACCGCAGACAACGTGTCGAAGCCGAGCGGCTCTGCCAATCCTGCGAGATCGATGTCGCGTTCCCATGCGGCGCGGTCGCTGGTGCCGTCCTGGAAGTTCTGAAACACCATCAGCAGACCCACTTTCATGTTCGCTCTCCTCGTCCAATCAGGTAGATCACGCCTGCAGTACGGAGTTCTCGACGAACTCGAGCACCGTGCCGTCCGGATCTTTGAAGCACACGAAGCGTGCGCGCGATCCGGAACTCGCCGGCATCTGCGCCGGCTCCGAGATGAACCGAGCACCCGCTGCTTTCGCTTTCGCGATGTCGCCGTCCATGTCGTCCGTGGTCAGTGCGACCCGCGCGATGCCGTAGTGATACAGATGCGGATACGGCGGACTCTTGTCGTGTGGATCGAGCCACTGCAACAGGTCGATGACAACCGGCGGCATCGCGCCTTCGAGCGCGAGCAGTGCTCCCTTCACCCTATAAGGCGGCATACCGACCGCCGCGGCCACCTCCGGCGTGTTGCCCTCGGGCACGCGCCAGACTTCTTTGAAACCGAGCGCGTTGTAGAACGCGAGCGATCGATCGTAGTCGCTGCAATTGATGTTGAAATGCACCATGCCGGTGATCGCCATCGTTGCGCTTCCTTACTGTGGCTGTTGGGAGAGATTGGCGCGCACGCGCGGGATGACGTTGCGCGCGATGTATTCGATCCGGGCGCTGCCGCTTTCGACGGGTTCGCCGGGAAACTGTGCCCAGAAATGTACGTCGATGATTTCCGGATAATCGCGCAGCATCTGCGTGAGACTGGCAACCGCCGCATCGCCGTCGAGGAGTTCGTATAGCCCATCGCGGATCGCGGCCGCCGCGTCGGGGAACAGTGGGACGTCCGCAGGC
>JANLUG010000726.1:0-1749 GCA_031363335.1 Gammaproteobacteria bacterium | reverse complement strand
CGCGTTGCTCGGCGACGCGGCCGGCCCGTCGCTCGACGTTACGATCGATATCGGCGACGTTTCGCGCGACCTGCCCCCGACCGCGGCGTTGTTCGTATACGCGCGCAAGCCGGGTGAGCGGATGCCGCTGTTGGTGGCGCGGCAGCCGGTCGACGGCGCCACGATGACCGTGCGGCTCGATCGAACTAATGGGATGCAGGGCGATGTGACGTTGAGCGCAGGCGAGACGTTGAATGTCGCGGCGCGCGTTTCTGCCAGCGGTGCGTTGTCGGTCGACGCCGACGATCCGCACGCGAATCAGGACGGCATCACGTTGACGAGCGGTGTGACGCCGGTGCGGCTCGCACTCGGCGCTGCGTCGGTCGCCTCAACGTCGGGCAGCACTGCGTCGACGCCCGCTCCGTCGCAGCCCGCGGGGCAAGCCGCCGGCAATGCGGCAAACGTGGCGGTGCGCCTGAGCGTCGCGCTCGCACCCGGTGTCGAAGCGTCGCCGACGGCGCGCGTCTTCGTCATCGCGCGCGTGCCGAACGGTCCACCGATGCCGATTGCGGTGCGGGCGCTCGATCCGACCGGATTGCCGGAGCAGCTCGTACTGACCGACCGCGATGCGATGCAGCCGAGCCGCGTGTTGAGCATGTTCGATCGCGTCGAGGTGCTGGCGCGGCTGTCGCGTTCCGGCAACCCGATGCGCCAACCCGGCGACATCGAGAGCGCCGCGCAAGTGCTCGACCCGCGAGGTACCGAGACCGTCGCGTTGATCATCGGCGGTTGATGTCCTACATCGGCGCGACCTCGATTCGTATTCTCGAGTCTCGGGGGAAACAAAACCGTTGCCGTGCTGTCGAACCGTCTACCCTGCGGACCACAGAGACAGCACGATGATGGAATTCAAGCCGGCGGCGAGCCTCACCGAACAGATCGCCAATCACCTGAGCGACGAGATCATTACCGGACGGCTCGCGCCGCTCGAGCGGATTCAGGAATTGAAGGTGGCGAAAGACCTCGGGGTTTCTCGCGGATCGGTGCGCGAAGCGCTGCTGATCGTCGAAGGCCGTCACCTGATCGACATCATTCCGCGTCGCGGCGCGGTGGTCAGCGGGCTCGAACCCGTGCGCATCGCCGACCTCACCGAGTTCTTCGGCGAGCTGATTCAGATGCTGCTGGTGCGGGTCGCCACAAAAGTACACGGCAACGGCCGCCCCCATGCGCTCGACGGCTTCAAGTGTGCATTGACGCAGATGGGCGAGAGCCTGGCGCCCGAGTCGATCGATGCGTTGGTAACGGCAAAGCTCGCCTTCTTCCACGCCGGACTCGAACTCGCCGGTAACTCCTATCTGAGTACCGTGCTGCACGATCTGACGCCGGCGATGCACCGCGTCACCCGTCGCGCCGCCGAGCACGCCCACTTCGATCCACGTGATGTCACGCGCTTCGCCCGCGCGCTGCTCGACACCGTCATCGCCAACGATCGCGCCCGCCTCGCCGAACTGGTCCGCGCACATTTCCGCCGCGAAGCGACGCTGGCGTTGGACGCGGCGGTTCACTGAGTCGCGCTGGTAGTCCGGTGGAGGTGGAGGCTTGAAGCGCCGGACACGCTCGAGCCGTCCCTGGGCGCTCCGAACGGCGCCATCCATGGCGCCTCAGGGTCCGGCGCATCAAGCCTCCACCACCACCTGATCGCTGCGTATACACCTTGAATTGTAAGTGTTGACCGATAACGGGGTGCAAGTTGGATGGGCGGGGGATATG
>JANLUG010000719.1:0-1825 GCA_031363335.1 Gammaproteobacteria bacterium | reverse complement strand
CCGGCACGTCGCGCTCGGGTATCACGATGACGGCCGGGCTGTTGCTCGGCATGTCCCGCGAAGCGGCCTCGCGCTTTGCCTTCCTGCTGGCGATACCGACCATCCTCGGCACGACCCTGCTCGGCACGATCGGCGCGGTCCAGCTGCAATCGAACGTTGCGTGGGTGGAAGTTGCGATCGGGTTTTCGCTGTCGGCGATCACGTCGTACGTATCGATCCACTACTTCCTGAAGTGGATCGAGCGCACCGGCATGACGCCGTATGTGGCGTACCTGCTGGCCCTGGGCGCGGGGTTGCTGGTGGTCGGCTTGTATCGGAGCTGAACGGCGCGCGGTCGGCCGCGCGCATCGCGTCGCGTCTAAAGATCAGAACGGGATGTCGTCGTCGATGTCGCCGAAGTCGCTGGTCGCGCTCGAGTCGTACTGAGGCTCCGGGGCGCGGCTGTCGTTGCGCGCCGACTGATTGCGCGGCGCATTGCCGGCACCGCTTTGCCGCGGTGGCGGAGCGTCACCGGGTTCGCCGCCGGCACGACTGTCGAGCATCTGCATCTCGTTCGCGACGATCTCCGTCGAGTAGCGGTCGTGGCCTTCTTTATCCTGCCACTTGCGCGTCTGCAGCCGACCTTCGATATATACCTTGCTGCCCTTGCGCAGGTATTCACCGGCGATTTCGCCCAACCGCGCGAAGCAGACGACGGAGTGCCACTCGGTGCGCTCCTGTTGCTCGCCGGTCTGCTTGTCTTTCCAGGACTCGGCGGTCGCAATGCGCAGGTTCGTCACCGCCGAACCGCCTTGTGTATATCGCGTCTCCGGATCGCGCCCCAGATTGCCGATCAGGATGACTTTGTTGATGCCGCGCGCCATGTCAGTTCTCGTGTGGCCGATGGTCGTGAGACGCGGCAGTCTATCGCATTGACCTTTCGAAAACACAGGGCGCGCGCCGATGTCAGCAGTGAGTGAGTAGCTCCTTGCGGCGCGAGAATGCAGCGCGTATTTTTGCTGGTTTTCGCGCGCGGAAGGGTCAGTGGACGAGATCACGCTGCGTGGGGCCCGGACCCACAATCTGAAGAACTTCGACCTGACGATTCCGCGCGACAAGCTCGTCGTGGTGACGGGCTTGTCCGGTTCCGGCAAGTCGTCGCTCGCGTTCGACACGCTGTACGCGGAAGGCCAGCGGCGCTACGTCGAATCGCTGTCCGCTTACGCGCGGCAATTCCTGTCGATGATGGAAAAGCCCGACATCGACCACATCGAAGGCTTGTCGCCCGCGATCTCCATCGAACAGAAATCCACTTCGCACAACCCTCGTTCGACGGTCGGCACGATCACCGAGATCTACGACTATCTACGCTTGTTGTTCGCGCGCGTCGGCGAGCCGCGCTGCCCGATTCATGGCCAGGCGCTCGCTGCACAAACCGTCAGCCAGATGGTCGATCAGGTGCTCGCGCTGCCCGGCGACGCCCGCATCATGGTGCTCGCGCCTGTCATTTCAGATCGCAAAGGCGAGCACCAGCACGTCTTCCGTGAGCTGGTCGCCAACGGTTTCATCCGGGCGCGCGTCGACGGCATCGTCACCGATCTCGACAATCCGCCGACGCTCGACAAAAAGAAGAAACATACGATCGAAGCGGTGATCGATCGGTTGCGTGTGCGCGACGACGCTCAGCAACGGCTCGCCGAATCGTTCGAAACAGCGATTTCGCTGGCAGATGGCGTCGCGAAGGTGTCGTTCATAGACGACGAGAAGGCGAAGGAGCTGGTGTTCTCCGCGCGCTTCGCCTGCCCGCATTGCGGTTACAGCATCAACGAGCTGGAACCGCGCATGT
>JANLUG010000707.1:0-1879 GCA_031363335.1 Gammaproteobacteria bacterium | reverse complement strand
GGATCGCGGCGTCGGATCCCGCCATGTGGCGACAGATTCTCACGGAGAACCACGCAGCTGTGCTGACTCAGTACGATGGCTGGCTCGCGTCCGTCACGAAGTTCGGAGAGCTGTTGCGCGCCCGGCGCTTCGATGAACTGGAAGCACAGCTTGCGAGCGCACAAGCGGCGCGGCTTCGAATGATGAATCGCGCCGATGAATAACGCATCGGTCATCGCGGTCGACGGACCGAGCGGATCCGGTAAGGGGACGCTTGCGGCTCGACTCGCGCGCAAGCTTCGCTGGCATCTGCTCGACAGCGGCGCGCTGTACCGTGCGGTGGCGTGGTCGGCGCTGCATGAATCGATTGCGCTCGATGATGGCGCTGCGCTCGCTGATATGGCGATGCGCCTGAGCGCGAGTTTCGATGTAGTGGGTGACGATGAAGTCGTGGTGCGTGTGAATGGCGCGAATATCAGCAAGCAGATCCGCGACGAAGCCGTGAGCCTTGCCGCGTCGCGTGTTGCTGCGTTGCCCCCGGTCCGCGCCGCTTTACTCGAGACTCAGCACGCGTTTCGACGTACCCCCGGGCTGGTCGCCGACGGCCGCGACATGGGCACGGTCGTGTTTCCGAACGCGCCGCTAAAAATCTTCCTCGACGCGAGTGCCGAAGAGCGCGCTCAGCGTCGTTATAAGCAGTTGAAAGATAAGGACTTGGGTGTTAGTCTCCGCGCCCTTCTCGAAAGCATCCGGGAACGTGACGAGCGCGATCAATCACGGGCGGTGTCACCGCTTAGGGCCGCAGACGATGCGGTGGTGATCGACAGTTCTTCGCTTTCCATCGATGCCGTGTTCGAACGGGTATGGCAACTCGCCGCTGAGCGCGGGCTGATACCTCGATCGAAAACGTCATCGAAGAAGCCGAAGAAGGAATAGGTGCGACCGAAGTCTCGGTCGTTAATTTGGGACAACCGATGAACAATTTGGCATGAGCGAAACTTTTGCGGATCTCTTTGAAGAAAGCCTGAACACCATCCAGATGGCGCCGGGCTCCATTGTGACCGGCACGGTGGTCGATATCGACAGTGACTGGGTCGTGGTGCACGCCGGACTCAAGTCCGAAGGGGTCATTCCCCGGATCCAATTCGTCGACGATAAGGGCGAGTTCAAGCTCAAGATCGGCGATCAGGTCAAAGTCGCGATGGAAGTCGTCGACGACGGCTTCGGCGAAACCCGCCTCTCCCGCGAGAAGGCGCGCCGCGCCGAATCGTGGATGATGCTCGAAGAAGCGTTCGAGAAGAACGCAGTGGTCACCGGCATCATCAACGGCAAGGTCAAAGGCGGTTTCACCGTCGACATCACCGACATCCGCGCATTCCTGCCGGGTTCGCTCGTCGACATTCGCCCGTTGCGCGAGACGGCGCACCTCGAAGGCAAGCCGCTCGAATTCAAAGTGATCAAGCTCGACCAGCGACGCAACAACGTCGTGGTGTCTCGCCGTGCGGTTCTCGAACAGGAGAACAGCGTCGAGCGCGAAGCGCTGCTGTCGTCGTTGCAGGAAGGCCAGGAAGTCAAAGGTGTGGTCAAGAACCTCACCGACTACGGCGCGTTCGTCGATCTCGGCGGCGTCGATGGTCTCTTGCACATCACCGACATGGCATGGCGCCGCATTCGTCATCCGAGCGAGATGGTCAACGTCGGCGACGAAGTGGCCGTGAAGATCCTGAAGTTCGATCGCGAGAAGAACCGCGTTTCGCTCGGCATGAAGCAACTGGGCGACGATCCGTGGGTCGATCTGATGCGCCGTTACCCGGAAGGCGCGCGCGTGATGGCAACGGTCACGAACCTGACGGACTACGGCTGTTTTGCCGAAATCCAGGAAGGCGTCGAAGGTCTCGTG
>JANLUG010000627.1:0-7174 GCA_031363335.1 Gammaproteobacteria bacterium | reverse complement strand
CCACCGCCGCGACGCCACCGATCTTCGTCTGCACCGCCTGCGTAGCTAACGTTACAGATACCGGTCGTTGATTGATCTCGTCGCTGTGGATGCGGTTCTCGTGCGCTTGCGAGTGGTTGATCGCGATGGGCTGGTGCAGCGGCATTCGAAGGACCCGGTTTCGGCGGCAGGCACGCATCGTATCGCCATCACCGATGTGAAGCACCGTGAGGGAAGCGTGATGTCGGCCAAAGGTAAGCCGGCATTGTCTTGCCCCAGCGCTTTAGCTAGCCTAGCGCGCGCTTTGTGCAGTGCACTGCACGACCTGCCGACTCACAGACGAACGATCAAAACACGAGGGGAAGATTGCATGCGCATTGGCGTGCCGAAGGAAACGTGGCCGGGAGAACTGCGCGCGGCGCTGGTTCCGGCCGGCGTCAAGAAGCTGATCGGCCTCGGCTTTTCGATCAGCGTCGAGGCAGGTCTCGGGGCAGGTGCACGGATACTCGATGAGGAGTACCGCGCGGCGGGAGCTACGGTGGTCGCGGATGCGCGAGCGGTGGTATTGGGCGCGGATGTCGTGGTGCGTGTCCGCAAACCTTCCGATGCAGACGTGGCGGAACTGGCGAGCGGCGTCATCCACATCAGCTTCCTCGACCCGTTCAACGAGAAGGCGCTGGTCGCGAGTCTCGCCTCGAAGGGCATCACCGGCATCTCGATGGAAATGGTGCCGCGCAGTACACGCGCCCAGAAGATGGATGCGCTGTCTTCTCAGGCGAACCTGGCCGGCTACGTCACCGTGATTCTCGCCGCCACGTACAGCCCGAAGATGCTGCCGATGATGATGACGCCGGCCGGCACCATCCAACCGTGCCGCGTGTTCGTGATCGGCGCCGGCGTTGCGGGCCTTCAAGCCATCGCCACCGCAAAGCGGCTCGGCGCGCGCATTGAAGCGTTCGACACCCGGCCGGTCGTCGCGGAGCAAGTGCAATCGCTCGGCGCCAAGTTCGTGCAGATCGACCTCGGTGAAATGGGTCAGACCGCGCAGGGCTACGCGAAGGAACTGACGCCCGCGCAGCTCGAGCTGCAACGAATCGGCATGAAGAAGGTCGTCAGCCAGTCCGACATCGTCATCACGACGGCGCAGGTATTCGGCCGGCCGGCACCGCGCATCGTCACGCGCGACATGGTCGAAGCGATGAAGCCGGGCAGTGTCGTGGTAGACATGGCGGTGGAGTCCGGCGGCAACGTCGAAGGTTCGGTGCTGAACGAGGTGATGGATATCAACGGTGTGTTGGTGGTCGGCCTCGGCAATCTGCCGTCGCGCGTCAGCCGCAACGCCAGCGAGATGTATTCCAGCAACATCGTGAATCTGTTGGACGAGTTCTGGAACAAGGAGGCGAAAGAGCTGCGCCTCGATCCTGCCGACGACATCATCAAAGGCTGCGTGATCACGCGCGGCGGCGAAATCGTCAACGAGACGATCAAGAAGCTGTAAGAGTGGTTCGCGATGCGATTGCACATTGTCGATGTATTCGCTGAAAAGCGTTATGCGGGCAATCAACTCGCGGTAGTGCGCGACTGCGCGGCGCTGTCGGCCGAAACGATGCAGACGATCGCGCGCGAGATGAATTTTTCCGAGACGACGTTCGTCATCGACGAGTCACCGACACGCGCGAAAGTGCGCATCTTCACGCCGGGCGAAGAACTGCCGTTTGCCGGCCATCCGACGATCGGCACCGCCTGGGTGTTGGGGCATACGCGGCCGAGCTTTCGCCTCGAACTGGCGGTGGGTAATGTCGAAGTCCGCTTCGACGGCGCCGCCGGCATCGCTTGGATGACGCCGCCCGCACCGGTGCTCGGCGATCGGTTTCCTGTTGAACGTGCTGCGCGGCTGTTGCGCCTGACTGTCGCCGATCTCGATGCGACGTTGCCGTCGCAGTTCGTCTCGATCGGTCCGAAATTCGTTTTCGTCGGCGTTCGCGATCTCGCAACGCTGCGTCGCGCGCGCCTCGATGAAGAGTACTTCCATGCGTGTCGCGCGGAAGGGCTGCCGATGAGTTCGGTATTCCTGTTCTCGCCGCAAGCCTATTCAACCGACGCGCACTACGCGGCGCGGCTGTTCTTCGACGCGAACGGCGTGCGCGAAGATCCGGCCACCGGCAGCGCGAACAGCGGATTTGCGGCGTATCTGCACGCTCATCTGAAGAAGCCGATCGACGTCATCGTCGAGCAGGGGTTCGAGATCAAGCGGCCGTCGCGGTTGTATCTGCGCGCTGACGCGCAAGGCCTGCGCGTGGGTGGGCGCGTGCAGGCGGTCGTCGAGGGACAGCTTCTCTAAAGCCGTCACGCAATCCCGAGCCGCTCGAACTGCTCGGCCGGCGCTTCGATCGTCTTGAGCGCCACTCGCAGCAACTCGATCATGTCCACTTCATCTTGGGAACCCACCCTGTTCTCCAACTCTCCGGGATCGTTGTCCAGGCGATAGCAGTGGTGTTCGCGCGTGCGAGAGCCAAGCGACCAGTACGGCAGCATGTCGCCTGGTTTGAACGGTTGGCGGATCACCGGCACATCGGAGCCCGGCATGTAATCGAGATAGGCATTGCGGTTCGGCCGCGGCAGTTTCAGATCGTGCATGCCGCCGACCGGCATCGTCGACCAGCGGTTCGACCACATCGACAACGGCAGATTGTCGGCGTTCACCGGCGCGCGCGCGTATTTCCGCGCACCGTCGATGACGTGCACCCAGCGCCCATAAACACCAGCCAGCGCCCAGTCGCGGATCCGATCCGCGGTGTCGTTCACTAACGGCACCATTGAGTGGCCGTGCGTGCGGTGCTCGCTTCTCACGCCGAAAATGTCGGCGATGGTCGAGTGGATGTCGACGTTCGTCGTGAGTGCTTGGGTGTTTCGGTGCGCTATGCCCGGCCACGCGATCATCAATGGCGTATGTCCGAGCGGTTCGTAATGCGGCACACCGGGCTTGCCGAAGATGTCTTTCTCGCCGAGATAGTGGCCGTGATCGGTGCACAGGATGATGGCGGTATCGGACCAGAGCCCGCGTTCGTCCACCACGTCGAGCAGGCGGCCGAACCAGTGATCGATCATGCTGAGCTTGGCGCCGTAATTCGCGCGGATGTGGTCGGCTTCACGCTGTGTGATGACGCCGCGTTTTACGGCACCGATCGCATACGGCGGCCAGATGATCTGTTCGCCGCGCCATGTCGGGTCATAGCGGTTCGCCCACGGTGCGGGTGTGTCGAACGGTTCGTGCGGGTCGAATTCGTCGATGAACAGCATGAAGCGATCGTGCGCGCCTGCGTTGTCGCGCAGCCAGTGCGCGGCGGTCGACATCGTGCGCGGGCCCGGAAAGTCGAGTTCCTCTCTGAACCACGTGCGGCTGATGTCGTACGGGGCGCCGCGTGCTTTCGCGGCCGGCAACGTCGGCGCGCCGGTCGCCGATGGATCGGCGCGCGTCTTCCACGGATCGCCTTCGTGGCCGCGCAGGTACTCCCATGCGCGAAACTCGGTGTGATAGTTCTCGCCACCGTTTTCGAAAAGGTGCGGGTGATCGGTGACGAGCATCGTGGTGACACCGGCGCGACGCAGTGGTTGCGTGATCGGTTCTTCCCACAACTCGATCGAGCCCCACGGCTTCCATGGGAAGTCGAGTGCGCCGCACAACACGTCGTGGCGCGCCGGCATACACGGCAATGAGCCGACGAAGTGATTGTCGAATTGCACCGCACGGCGCGCGAATCGATCCAGATTCGGCGTTTCGAACTCGGTGCCGCCGTAGCTGCCGAGCATGTGTCGATTGAGGCTGTCGAGCAGCACCACGATGACGTTCTTCGGCATGTTCGGCATGACTGATCCTCACGAGCTGTCGCACCGCATTCTACGGAACTCGCCGGCATTTTGACTTTCCGCGGCAATCTGGAAATAGTGCGGCAACAAAAGGGGAGGCGCGGAATGGCGCATACGGTTGAACGGGAGATCTTCGGCGTCGGCTATAGCGAGACGGCCGCATTCAAAGACACGTACGGCGGCGAAGTGGGCCACGTGTTCATCGAGTGTCTGCGGATCAAACCCGCGAACGTCGAATCCGATACCGTGCTGGTATTCAGCCATCCCGTCGGCGGCGGCGCGTTCTTGCCGGCCATCACTCAACTCGCGCGCGCCGGCCACCATGTGCTGTTCGTCAACACGCGTTACCGCGGTAACGACAGCGCACTGATCATGGAGAAGTGCCTGCTCGATCTCGGCGCCGGCATCAAAGACGCGAAAGAGCGTTTCGGCTATTAGAAGGTCGTGCTCGGCGGCTGGTCCGGCGGTGGGTCGCTCGCCCTGTATTACCAGGAACAGGCCGAACGCACGACGGTCGATCGAACGCCCGCGGGCGATGCGGTGGATCTCGCCGGTGCAAAGTTGATTCCCGGCGACGCGATCATGCTGATGGCGGCGCATGTCAGCCGCTCGGTGACGTTGACGGAATGGATGGATGCATCGATCGTCGATGAACTCGATCTGAGCCGGCGAGACGTCCAGTTCAATCTTTACGATCCCGCCAATCCGAACCGGGCACCGTACAACGGCGAATTCCTGGCGCGCTATCGGGCCGCCCAGGTCGCGCGCAACCGCCGCATCACGGATTGGGTGAAGGCGGAACTCGCGGCGCGCGTTCGCGCGGACGGCCCCGGAGCCGAACGCGGTTTCGTGGTGCACGGCACGATGGCCGACCCACGCTGGCTGGATGCAACGGTCGACGCGAACGATCGCGAACCCGGCACGTGCTATCTAGGCGATCCGCGCATCGTCAACATGGGGCCGGTCGGGCTCGCGCGCTTCTGCACGTTGCGCAGTTGGCTGTCGCAATGGAGTTTCGACGAGTCGCGCGCCAACGGCGTGAAGAATGCGCAGAACGTGTCGTGCCCGGTGCTCGTCATCGGTAACACGGCAGACAACGCCTGCACCCCGAGCCATACGCATCGCCTGTTCGATGCGGTCGGCCATAAGAACAAGGAACTGCGCGAGATCAAGGGCGCTACGCACTACTACGCAGGGCAACCGAAACACTGTGCGGAAGCCATCGACGTATGCAGCGAGTGGCTCATGCGCAAAGGTCTGTCGAAGCCGCTATAAAAAGGAGAATCGCGGGTGAGTAAAGATAAGGTCAGAGGTGCGCCGTTCACGCTGGGCAGTTTCGGTCTCCGTCTGTTGTTCACACTCGCCTTAGTAGTTCTGACGTTCAACCCGACCGGCTATTCGTTCGTGCACTGGCTGCGCGCCTCGTTGTCGCCCAACACGCTGGGGCCGGAACACGCCGTGGCGGGAATCGCGCTGCTCGCCGGCTGGCTGATCGTGGTGACCGCGACGCAACGCGCGCTCGGATCGCTGGGTCTGCTTGTCCTCGCTGCGTTTCTGGCGGCACTCGTGTGGTGGTTGTTCGATGCCGGATGGCTCGCCACCTCGAGCGCGGGTGCGCTCGAATGGATCACGCTCGTGTGTCTGTCGATTCTTCTCGCGGTCGGCATGTCATGGTCATTCATCTGGCGACGCATGACGGGTCAATACGAGGTCGACGAAGTCAACGATTGACGGAGACTCTCATCGGCACATCACCGATCCGCCGCATACCGTGATCGCCTGACCCGTGATGTAGCTGCTCGCGTCGGAGGCGAGAAATACCGCAACGCCGGCCAGTTCTCCAGGTTCGCCGATCCGTCGCAGCGGCATTCGTTCGACCACGCGTCGTTCGGTTTCAGGATTGTCCCAGAGCGCCTTCGCGAAATCGGTGCGGATGAGCCCGGGGCAGATCGCGTTGACGCGGATGTTGTGCGGGCCGTATTCGAGCGCGAGGTTGCGCACCAACGCGAGGTCGGCGGTCTTCGAAATGTTGTACGTGCCCAGCACTTCCGACGGACCGAACGCCGCGGTGCTCGACGTGATCATGATGGAGCCGTGACGTTTCTCGACCATGTCCGGCAGCACCATGTGCGCGAGCCAGTGATTCGACTTCACGTTCGATGCCATGATCTTGTCGAACGCCGAATCGGGAATGTCCGATGACGGACCATAGAACGGATTGACGCCGGCGTTGCAGATCAGGATGTCGATGCTGCCGAGGCGATCGTGCGTTTCATCGACGAGCGCCTGCAACTGTTCCTTGTAACCGATGTTGCACGCGATTGCGGTGGCGCGGCCCGCGCCGTTGCGCGCATTGATCGCGGCGCACGCTTCTTCGCATTGCTCGATCTTGCGGCTCGAGATCACGACGCGCGCGCCGTGATCCGCGAGTGCGTTCGCCATCGCGAGACCCATGCCTTTGGATGCGCCCGTGAGCACGGCGACGCGATCGTTCAAGTCGAAGAGACCCATGGTTCCCCCTGCTGGAATTGTTATCTGTTACGCTGAAAAAGACGTCGCGAAAGCTTAGCAGGGGAGTGCAAAGGTGTCTGTCGAATCCACTGAAGTGGGTGGACGCTATGCGAAGTACGTGCTGTTCGTGCTGATCATCGTCTACGTGTTCAACTTCATCGATCGGCAGATCCTGTCGATCCTCGCCGAAGACATCAAAGCGGACCTCGGCATCAGCGACGCGGAAATCGGCTTCTTGTACGGCACCGCGTTCGCAGTGTTTTACGCGGTATTCGGCATTCCGATGGGCAAGCTCGCCGATGTTTGGGTACGCAAGAACCTGATCTCGGTCGGCCTCGCGTTCTGGAGCCTGATGACGGCGCTGTCGGGCACTGCGCGCAGCTTCGGCATGTTGGCGGCATGCCGCTTTGGCGTGGGCATCGGCGAGGCGAGTGCGTCGCCGGCGGCATTCTCGATGCTGTCGGACTACTTCCCGACGCGACTGCGCGCAACGGCAATCGCGATCTATTCGAGCGGCATCTACATCGGCGGCGGCATCGGCATTTTTCTCGGCGGCACGATCGTCGACGGCTGGCGTGAGGCGTTCCCCGATCCGATGAGCGCGCCGTTCGGATTGAAGCCGTGGCACGCCGCATTCCTTGCGGTTGGTCTGCCGGGTTTGTTGATGGCGTTGTGGGTTGCGACATTGCGCGAACCGCGTCGCGGCCTCAGCGAGGGCATCGCCGAACGTGTCGAGCCGCATCCGTTTCGCGTCGCCGGCCGCGAACTGCTGGCGGTGCTGCCGCCGTTGACGCTCATCGCAGCCGCGCGCATCGGA
>JANLUG010000626.1:0-2490 GCA_031363335.1 Gammaproteobacteria bacterium | reverse complement strand
GCCCGACGCACGCAACAGTTCGCCGGTCAAGGCGGTGACCGTGCTTTTGCCGTTTGTTCCCGTGATACCGACGACCGGCGCGGTAGCGTGTTCGAGGAACAGCTCAACGTCACTTACCAACGGAATCGCACGGTCGCGCGTGGTCTTGAGCAGGCAATGCGACGTCGGCAATCCCGGACTCACGACGATACGATCTGCACTAATGAACTGCCCAGCGTCCGCGGCTCCTAGGAGCAACTCGACTTCAGGAAATTCTGCGCGGGTTTTTTCGGCGAACGGCGGAGCATTACGTGTGTCTACTACCGTCAGTCGATCGGTACCGCTGAGGAAACGCACGCACGAGTAGCCGGTGACACCAAGTCCGAATATCACGGTGTGGCGTCGTGGCGCGTTCAACCGTGCATCCCCAATACGCGCTGCACGACGTCCAAATCCATGAATGGATGGCGTATGCCGGCGATCTCCTGATACGGCTCGTGACCCTTTCCGGCCACCACCACGACATCCGACGGCGCAGCCGCGGCAATCGCGTTTCTGATGGCTGCAGCGCGATCGAGTTCGATATCTACCGTGACGCGCCCCTGGAATCCGGCCGCGATCTCGGCGGCGATATCGGCTGCGTCTTCGGATCTGGGATTGTCGCTGGTGACCCACACACGATCGGCGCCCGACTCCGCAGCGCGCGCCATCAACGCGCGTTTGCCGCGATCTCGGTCACCGCCGCAGCCGAATACGCACATGATTCGGCCGGCCGTATGGCGTCGCAGTCCGGCGAGAACCTTCGCGAGAGCATCCGGCGTGTGTGCGAAGTCGACCACAACTAACGGCCTGCCTTGGACGCGCACAAACTGCATACGCCCCGCCGGCGCCGTTAGCTGCCTGCCGGCATCGAGGACATCGTCGATCGCCGCGCCCGCCAGGCAAGCCGCCGCGACTGCGGCGGTAAAGTTTGCGACGTTGAACTCGCCGAACAGCGGCAACTCGAACGTTCGGCGGCCCCACGGCGTCGTCAGCGTTCCGGTAATGCCGGTGTCGCCGAATGCGAGATCGGACCAGCTCAGGTCTGCGTCGGGCGTGCTGCCGAAGCGCAGCAGATTCATCGCCGCGCTGCGATCGCGATAGATGATGCGGCCCTGCGGGTCGTCCCAGTTGACGACGCCGCTGTGCAACGTCGGCCAGTCGAACAGACGCCGTTTCGCCGCGGCGTATCGATCCATGGTGCCGTGGTAATCGAGATGATCGCGCGTCAGATTCGTGAACACGGCGATGTCGTAGGCGACCTCAGCGACACGATCCTGGTCCAACGCGTGCGAACTCGTCTCCATCGCAACCCATTGCGCATCAGCCGCAACCAGATCGGCCAGGCGACGCTGCACTGTTACGGCGTCTTCGGTGGTCAGATCCGCCGGGCAATGCTTGCCGGCGAAGCTCCATCCGAGTGTTCCGCCGTAACCCGACGGCTGACCGGCGGCCGTGAGCAGCGTCGCCGCGAATTGTGTGACCGACGTTTTGCCGTTGGTGCCGGTAACTGCTATGCAACCGAGCGTTCGACTGGGGTAATCGAAGAATCGCGCCGCGATGCGTCCGGCCGCGCGCCGCGTGTCGGATATTTTGACTACTACAGTCTGCGCGGAGGGCACATCGCGCTCCACTAAAACGGCGACGGCGCCTTTCGCCACGGCGGCGTCGATGAAGTCGTGTCCATCGTTCGCCGCGCCGCGCGTCGCAATGAAAAGATCGCCGGCGCGCACCCTGCGAGAGTCGGTGGAGATGCCCGTAATCCAGATGTCGTGGTCGGCACCGAACGACATGTCGCCGACATCGTCGCGCAGACAGTCGCTCAAACGCTTACGTCGAGCCTCGGGCGCGGCGCTCACGACGAGACCTCCTCAGGTTCGACGTTGAGCACGCGCAACGCCCGCGCCACGATGCGCGCAAACACAGGGCCGGCGACTTCGCCGCCGCCGATCTTTTCGCCTTGCGGCTCGTCGATGACGACGATGACGACTACGCGGGGATCTGTTGCCGGCGCCATTCCGGCAAAGAAAGCGATATGGCGGTCTTCGTCGTAACCATTCGGCCCTACCTTGCGCGCCGTTCCGGTTTTTCCGGCGATTTCGTACCCGAGAACACGCGCCTTCGGCGCCGTGCCGTGAATCGAATCGACGCCTTTCATCATTCGGACGATCGCACCGACCGTCTCTTTGTCGAACTCGCGTTGCCCCTCCGGCGCGGCATCGCGGCGCAGAATCGAGATCGGCAGCCGAACGCCGCCGGTGGCCAGCATCAGATACGCCCGCGCGAGTTGCAGCGGCGTCACGGTGAGACCGTATCCGTAAGCCAACGTCGTACGCACGATCGGATTCTTCAACTGTGAATCCGGAACCCTTCCGATAACTTCGCCTGGAAGGCCGCAGCTCGTCATCTCCGAAAGCCCCGCGCGCACGAACGCGTCGAACACCATTCGATCGTCGAGCGCCAACGCGATCT
>JANLUG010000596.1:0-1166 GCA_031363335.1 Gammaproteobacteria bacterium | reverse complement strand
GATGTTCATGGCGGCGATGCGTCTGGCGGAAGGTTACGGACCCGAAGCGCAGAAAGCGGTATCGGCGTTCAAGGTGCAGGTCGGCAAATCGGGGCGCTTCGTCGGCCAGAACGCGGTGCAGTTGCACGGCGGTATGGGCATGACGGAAGAGCTCAGCATCGGTCATTACTTCAAACGTTTAACGATGATCGACACGATGTTCGGTAACGTCGACCATCATCTGAAACGTTTCGGATCGTTGTAGCCGTACACGCTGAACAACAGCACAGAGGTGGCGCCAGCATGAGCAGATGGGATCGCCCGAGTTCGAGCACGGTGCCCGACTGGTTCTGGAAAGCCGTCGAGACCGAAGCGCAGGAGCATCGCGTCGAGGTCGAAGACTGCGACGTCGCGTACCGTCGCTGGGCCGGTAACGAAGGTCCTGGACTGCTGTTCATCCACGGCATGAACGCGCATTCGCGCTGGTGGGATTTCATCGCGCCGCAGTTTGCCGGTGAGTATCGCGTGGCTGCGATGGACCTGACTGGTATGGGCGATTCCGACTTTCGCTACGAATACGATCCGGCGACGTACGCTGCCGAGATCACTGGTGTGCTCGACGCCGCCGGCTTCGGCCCTGACAGCATCGTTGTGGCGCACAGTTTCGGCGGCTACATGTCGGTGAAGGCGGCGAATCTGTTTCCGGATCGTTTTGAGAGCCTGATTCTCGTGGACTCGGGCATCCGTCATCCCGACGAACCCGTGCCGGATCGTCCGCCGATGGGCGGCCGGGCGAAGCGCTATCCCGATCGCGAAACGGCGCTGACACGGTTTCGTCTGCAGCCGCCGCAGACGTGCGAAAACCAGTACATCCTCGACTACATCGCGCGCCACTCGCTGCTGCCGTCGGACGGCGGTTGGACGTGGAAGTTCGACGACGACCTGCTGGTGACGCTAAAGGGTTTCGAGCGACTCGCCGACGACTATATGGGGCTGCGCTGCAGAGTCGGCGTGATTTACGGCGAAAACAGCGAGTTGTTTTCGAAGCGCACGCTCGAATACATGCGCGAGCTGATTCCGCAGGAATTTCCGGCCATCGGCGTGAAAGACGCCCAACACCACGTCTTTCTCGATCAGCCGGAGCGCTTCGTCGAAGCGTTGCGAGAGATGCTCGCTGCACTGAAGGC
>JANLUG010000561.1:0-4014 GCA_031363335.1 Gammaproteobacteria bacterium | reverse complement strand
TCGTCGGCCGTTTCTGCGCCGGTGATGCCTCAGGTCGAGGGGCGACCAGCCGATCGGACGGTTCGACGACCCAAACCTGATTGACTACAAACGCCGATCTACCCGAACGGTTGGCAGCGCACCGCCGCTCCGCTGCAGCAGTTCGGCAATCGCGAGCGTTGCAGCGGCGATCGATGCGCTCGCGAGATCCGTCACTGCAAACGCCGACGGCAGCGCGCCGGCGCCGTCGAAACGCAGAGATTGCAGCGTCGAATCGTGGCCGCCGAGCGCGGTCCACATCGAGGCTGTCAGACTGGCGGACTGTTCGGTCATGCCATACATGCCATAGCGGTCTCGTTAGCAGCGGTCGCGTCAGCGTCAGCCGCGACGTTATTCCGAACGCGTTCGCGCAATCAAGTCTTCTGCGACGGTGAATGCTATCGACAAGCGGCTGCGTAAAGTGAATTCTTGGGCGCCGGATACACAGGTTCGGAGTCGTCCATGAAGCTAACGCCGCTGCACGTATTGATCTGCGTCGCTGCAACGCTCGGCATCGCCGCCTGTGGCGGCGGAGGCAGCGGTGGAGGCGGTGCCCCTGCGTCGAGCGGTTGGACGGCCGGCGTGTTCAGCCCGGCCAGCGCGTTCGACGCGCAATGTGCCGTACCGCGTACGGGCACCGATCCGGGCACGGGTCGGCCGTATCCGGATACGCGCGGTTCCACGCTCACGCAGAACAACTGGCTGCGCTCGTGGAGCAACGATTTGTATCTCTGGTACAACGAAATCGTCGATCGCGATCCCTCGCTCTACTCCACCGCAAATTACTTCAACCTCTTGAAGACCACCGCGACGACGCCTTCCGGTAAGGACAAGGACCAGTTCCACTTCACGATGGCGACCAGCGATTGGCAAGATTTGTCGCAGTCGGGCGTGTCCGCCGGCTATGGCGCGACATGGTCGCTCATCGCGGCATCGCCGCCGCGTCAGATCGTGGTCGCGTACACCGATCCGGGAACGCCGGCCGTCGCTCTCTCGGCGAACCTCGTCCGCGGTGTGACGGTGTTGCAGGTCGACGGAGTCGATGCCGTGAACGCCGGCGGCGCCGCGGCGGTCGATACACTCAATGCCGGTCTGTTCCCTGCGTCGGCGGGCGAGAACCATACGTTCGTCGTGCAGGATCCCGGCTCGGCAACGTCGCGCTCCATAACGATGAGGTCCGAGGACGTGACGTCGGCGCCCGTGCAGAACGTCGTAACGCTGACGACGACATCCGGCAAAGTTGGCTACATGTTGTTCAACGACCACCTCGCCACGGCAGAGCAGGCGCTGATCGACGCGGTCGATGAGTTGAACAGCGCCGGCATCAGCGACCTCGTGCTCGATATCCGCTACAACGGCGGCGGCTATCTCGATATTGCGAGCGAGCTCGCTTACATGATCGCAGGCCCCGCGCGGACCAGCGGCAAAACCTTCGAATCGACCGTATTCAACAGCAAGCATCCGACCACCGATCCGGTGACGAACCGACCGCTGACGCCGGTGCCGTTCCATTCGACCGCGGGCGGCTTCTCGGCACCGTCGGGAACGCCGTTGCCGACGCTGAATCTGCCGCGCGTATTCGTGCTCACAGGCTCGAATACCTGTTCGGCGAGCGAATCGATCATCAATTCGCTGCAGGGGATCGACGTCGAGGTCATCCAGATCGGCTCCACGACGTGCGGCAAGCCTTACGGTTTCTACCCACAGGACAATTGCGGCACGACGTACTTCACGGTCGAGTTCAAAGGCGAGAACGACAAAGGCTTCGGCGACTATCCGGACGGATTTTCGCCGGCCAACACCGTAGGTACTCAGGGCGCGGTCGTCACGGGATGTTCCGTCGGCGACGACTATGCGCACGCGCTCGGCGATCCGCTCGAGCGTCGCTACGCCGCAGCGCTCGCCTATCGGCAGGCCACGACGTGTCCGACACCGTCGGGCTTCGTGCCGCCGGGAACAGCGGCACTGTCGTCGGGCGAAAACGGCGACGGTGTGGTTCACAAGCCGCAGTGGCTGCAGAACAAGATCATGCGGCGGTGATCGTTGCGACCGGTTGATATCGTTGGGAGCTTAGCGGCAGCGCTATTGCTGTGCGCGTGCAAAACCGACGATCGACCGGCCCGCATCATCGATCCAGACAGCGCCAGCCGCGCCGAGTTGCGCAGCGTCGTTGGCGCGGCCCTGCACGGCGCCGACATTGCCCTGGCGGACGATGCGCTGACGCACAGTAATCTGCTGATCATCGAGCCGACGATCTATCGCGACGCACAGAACAATCGAATTATGGGCCGCGAAGTGCGCGCGCCGATTCAGTTCGTGCTGTTGAAGAATGGCGATCAGTGCGTGCTCGAATCGTCCGCAACGCACCAACGCTGGGTGTTGTCGGCGACCCGGTGCGCGCCGGAGTAATTCATTGGCACGGCTAGCGCGTCTTCGGCGTGAACCGTTCGCCTGTGAATTGATTGACGTAAACCTTCCACGGGTAGTGGTCGCCTTCGCCTTCGGTACCAACGACGCGCAGGTGCTGCGTCAGAATGCGGCGCCATTGCGACGTCGTATTCGCCGGCGTCATGTGTGGTGTTTTGCCGTGGTGGAACGTCACGCTGCCGAGCTTGATCGGACACGCCACCACGGTTTCGTCGGCAGATGGATCGCACGTCAGCAGATCGCTCTGCACGTGGTCGGGTTGGCGGTGCGGCAGCACGCCGAGTTTGTGGCCGCCGTCGATGAAGTGCATACAACCGTTGGCCACGTCGACGTCGTGAAACGGCATCCAGCACGTGATGCCGCGCTCGTCGAGCTTGCGGCCCCAGTAACCCTCGTCCTGATGCCACGCCGTCGGTGCGCTGTTGCCCGGCGGCTTCGCGAGAAACTGGTCGTACCAGAACTCGAGCGGCTGGCGCATCAGCGCGCTGGCGTACTCGACTGCCCACAGCCGGAATTTCGACTGGCCGATCTCCGGCCAGTAACGTGTCGGGCTCGCCTGCACGATCTTGAATTCGCGCTTCTCGCGCGGCGTGCCCTTTTCCCACGCCCAATCGAATGCCATTGTGTCTTTCTTTTCGAGAATTTCGTCGCAATGCGTGATCAGCACATCGAGATCGACCGGATCGATCGCGTCGTTCACGACGATGAAGCCGTGTTCCCAGAACGAGGCGACGTCTGTTTCGGTAGCTGTCGGGTACGGCACGCCGTCTCCTTGTGGGTCGTCATATCGGCAAATACACTACCTCAATCTCGAAAACGATTTCAACGCAATTACCACGACGCAGTCCGCCCGATGAAACCTCGATGAACGTGAAGGCGCGGGTAACGAAAATCACCGACGTCGCACGTGCCGCCGACACGTCTCCGGCGACGGTGTCACGGGTGCTGAACGGTTCCGGCGGCGTCAGTCCGGAGCTGAAGGCGAGGGTGCTCAAGGCCGCGGCGTCACTCGGTTATGTGCCGGATGGTTCGGCGCGCGCGCTGCGTCGACAGCACGCCAGCGTCTGGGCGGCGATCGTTTCCGACATCGAGAACCCGTTCTTCACCGCGGTGGTACGCGGCATCGAAGATGTCGCCCGGCAAGCGCGCCACCGGCTGGTGCTGTGCAACTCCGACGAGGATCTGGAACGCGAAGCCGACTACATCGACGTGGCGATCGCGGAACGTATGGCCGGTGTGGTCATCGCGGTTGCGTCAGGGAAAGAATCGAGCGTCGAGCCGCTGATCGCGCGGCACATTCCGGTGGTGGCCATAGACCGGTCGGCCGGCCGCGACGTCGATGCGGTTGTGGTCGACAATCGCCTGGGCGCCGAAGAAGCGACGCGGCACCTGATCGATCACGGTAGCCGCCGTGTCGGCTGCATCACCGGACCTACACGCGTCAACACCGCCAACGAGCGCCTGGAGGGGTATCGGCGGGCGATCGTCGCGGCCGGCCTGACCGTGGACGAGACGTTGATCCATCGCGCCGACTTCAAGGAGTCCGGCGGCCACCAGTCAGCGCTGTCG
>JANLUG010000555.1:0-3091 GCA_031363335.1 Gammaproteobacteria bacterium | reverse complement strand
CGGCCCGATCGTGGCGCAGATGGCACCGGGACGCTTCAAACAGAATCCGCAGGCGAAGGAAGCCAGCGATGCGTTCGTGCGGAACTTCTACAAACGCCTCGACGGCGAGTTGGCGCAGCGCGAATACATGGCCGACAACGCCTACTCGATCGCGGACATCACGGGACTCGTGACGATCGACTTCGCAGGCTCGTTGGTGGATCTTAAGCCCGACGAATCACTGAAGAATCTGTGGCGCTGGCACTCAGCCGTGTCGTCACGGCCGAGCGCCAAAGCCTGATCAGCAAAGCTCGATCAACGGTTCGACCAGATCTCCGAACGGTCTTCGCTGCGCCCTTGACTCGGGCTGCGACGGCGACGGCGACGCGGTGTACCAGACGTCGCGCCGTTGCCCGACGCGGCGACATTGCCCGACGTAGCGCTGTTGCCCGACCTGGCACTGTTGCCCGACCTGGCGCTGTTGCCCGATGCAGCACTGTTGCCCGATGGAGCCCTGTTGCCTGACCGGGCCGGCGCTGCTGAGGCGCGACTCGAGGTACGCCCCGACGTCGATTGCGCCGGACGTACCGGTGCCGGATCGCGCTCAGATGCGTCGATCTCGACCTGCATCACGCTGATCGGACGACGGATCAACTTCTCGATCGCGCGCAAACGCGGCCTTTCGGAACTGTCGCACAACGACGTCGCGATGCCTGACGCACCGGCACGGCCGGTACGACCAATCCGGTGCACGTAACTTTCCGGTTCGTGCGGCAACTCGAAGTTGAACACATGGCTGACCGCATCGATGTCGATGCCGCGAGCGGCGATGTCGGTGGCGACCAATACCCACGCTTTGCCGTTCTTGAAGCTCTCGAGCGCGCGCTGGCGCGCGTTCTGCGATTTGTTGCCGTGAATCGCTTCGGCCGCAATGCCCACCTTGTCCAGCTGTTGTTGAACGCGATTTGCGCCGTGCTTGGTGCGCGTAAATACGATCGCGCGCGTCACGTCGGGATTGCGCAGCAGTTGCGTCAACACCTGACGCTTGTCGCCATTCTCGACGAATACGACATGCTGGTCGGTCTGATCAACGGTAATGGTCTTCGGCGACACGTCGATGCGCACCGGATCGCGCAGGATTTCCTTCGCAAGCGTCGCCACTTCGCCCGGCATCGTTGCCGAGAACAGCAGCGACTGCCGCGACTTCGGTAACGACGACACGATGCGGCGTACGTCGCGGATGAAACCCATGTCGAGCAGTCGATCGGCTTCGTCGAGCACGAGCATCGACACCTTGTCGAGGCGCGCATGTCGTTGACTAACGAGATCGAGCAGGCGCCCGGGTGTTGCGATGAGCACGTCGATACCGCGGCGCAATGCGGCGACCTGCGGATTCTGGCCGACGCCGCCGAAGATGGTGGCGACGCGCAGATTGAGATGGCGGCCGTACGCTTCGAAGTCTTCCCCGATCTGAATCGCGAGTTCCCGCGTCGGCGCAAGTATCAACGCGCGAACGGTGTCGGGACCCGCGGGCGGGGATTGCGAGAGGCGCTGCAGGATCGGCACCGCGAACGCAGCCGTTTTGCCGGTGCCGGTCTGCGCGATGCCGAGCAGGTCTTTTCCAGCGAGAAGCTGGGGAATCGCCTGTGTCTGAATCGGAGTGGGTTGTTGGTAGTCGGCCGCGGCCAAAGCACGGCACAACGGCTCGATGATGCCGAGATCGGCAAAGAGTGAGTCTGTCACTTGTATTTCTTCCTTGAGCGCAAAGGCGCGCGTTCGACATTCGAACGCATACGACGTAGCGCGTTTCCGTGTTCCACGCGCAACTGGACTAGACGGGAGATTAACGAGGGATTGAGATGACGAGCTTCACGGTGGAAGCAGGTGGCGCGTTCTCAATGTGGCGCGCACCGTGCACTAAGCACCTGCAATTGTCAATCAAAAGGCCCATACTTCGCGCCGGTTTGCCCGCATGACATCGATCGTTGCAGGCGGCCGTCACAAATCGACTCGAGAACGCAGTGCCGCATCCTGCCACACAGAACAACGCCTGATGAGCCGCGTTTCCCAACGCAAGAGCATCAAACCGTTTCGCGAAAGCTCCGACGTCAAAGCCACCGCGCTGTCGGCGTTGGATATCGGACTATTCGCGCTCGCGCTCGTCGGCGTCGTGTTGATTCCCAACGTATTCCTGAAGGCGATCCTCGCGCCGGTGATCGGCCTGCTGATCGCCCGCCTCTTCGTGCTCGGCCACGACGCCTGCCATCAGAGCCTCTTCAAGAACCGGCAGGCCAATCGGTGGATCGGCCGGCTCCTGTTCCTGCCTTCGCTCACGCCGTACAGCCTGTGGGAAGTGGGTCATAACCTCGGCCATCACGTGTACACGAACCTGCGCGGCATGGACTACGTCTGGACGCCGCTGTCGAAGCGCGAGTTCGACGAGTTGCCGGTATGGCGGCAGATGGCCGAGCGGTTTTACCGTTCCGGCTACGGCCACGGCGCCTACTATCTGGTCGAATTGTGGTGGCGCAAATTGTTCTTCGCGTCGCGCCGCGAGATTCCGACGCCGAGACCGGCGTTCACCGGTGATTCGCTGCTCGCGCTCGCCTTCGGCATCGCCTGGGTCGGCGGCTTGGTCGTAGCTGCACTCGCGACGCAACAGAGCGTTGCCGTGCTGGTGCTGACCGGTTTCGTCGTGCCGTTCCTGGTGTGGAACTGGATCATGGGTGCCGTGATCTACTTCCACCACACGCATCCGCAACTCGCCTGGTACGACGACATCGATCTGTGGGAAGCCGCGCGCGACACCGGGTGCAACACCGTGCACGTGCAGTTTCCGGGCAAACTCGGCCGCGTTTTGAACAACATCATGGATCACCCCGCACATCATCTCGACGTACGCATTCCGTTGTACAACCTCGAAGCGGCGCATCGGGTGTTGAACGAGCCGTCACAAGTCGCGCAGGTGTTCTCGCGGGAGTTGGTCCGCGATTGCGTCGTGCGTTGCAAGCTCTACAACTACGAAACACAGCACTGGACCGACTTCGCCGGACATCAGACGAGCCCCGCGCTCGCCGCACGCCCCGCGATTGCGCCGCTCGCAGCCGGCGCC
>JANLUG010000473.1:0-3055 GCA_031363335.1 Gammaproteobacteria bacterium | reverse complement strand
CGCGCCGGGTTATCAGCACGAACCGCGCTTGAACCGGATGCGATTCGGTCTGTTCGAACAGAACAGCCGCGGGCAGATCCTCGTCGGGCACAACGGCGACACGCTGGCGTTTCATTCGGCGCTGCTGCTATGTCCGGAATTGAATCTCGGGATCTTCGCGTCGTACAACGACGAACGTGGCGAGAAGGCCCGCGATGAGCTCGTGCAAGCGTTCCTCGATCGGCTGTTTGGTCCTCCGGAAACGCATCCGAAGTCTGATCAGGCGGTCAACCCGGAGCGCTATCGCGGGTTCTACACGAGCCTGCGTGCACCCGTTAGCGGCCACGACAAGCTGCAGTCGCTGCTGCAGACGTTCGAGGTTGGCGTGGACGCCGACGGCACTCTGCTGGTGCAGTCCGCCGATGGCCCGCGCCGGTTCGTGAAGATCGAAAACGACCTGTTCGAGGCCGAAGACGGCCGTGAGCGAATTGCCTTCGGCGGCGACGGTGCGTTGGCGACGTCGTTGTTCTTCGACTCGCTACCGCCGATCGACTTCGTGCGCGTCGACATACGCGAGTCGCCGCCGGCGCAAGGCGCCTTTCTGCTCGCGGTGATCGTGTTGTGCGCCGCGGTGTGGCTGCTGTGGCCGATCTCGTGGTTCAGCCACCGCGACCGCGTCGCCGTAACGGGCGAGACGCGCGCTTCACTGCTCGCGGCGCTGACGTCGGCGATGATTCTCGGCTTCTGCTACGTCATCGCAACCGGTGTGGCGGATGCGCACGATGTCATATTCGGTTTGCCGGAGATGTTCCAGCAAGCGATGTGGATTCCGATCGCGCTGGTTCCGCTGCTGTTGTTGCAGCTGGTGTATGGCTATGGTGCGTGGGTCGGCGGTCTATGGTGGGTGTCGCGCCGAATCCACTACACGCTGCTGACGTTCGCGTCGATGGCGTTCGTCGCCTGGACTTTCTACTGGCATCTGACGGCGGTGATCGTCGAAGTCTGAGTGGCAACCGAATCTCGAGCGGCATGCGATGAAGGATGTCCTGATCTGCTGCACCGACGCCGAAGGGTCGCAGTTGGAGTGGCTCGCAAAAGCGCTGCTCGACACAGGCTGGTCGGTGAACTTCATGCACAAGGGTAGCCGCGGCGTTGCGAGCGCGAACTGCGTCATTGCAGTGTGGTCGCCGCACTCCGTCGGCGATGCATGGCTGACGGCGCGTGCGAAGACGGCCGCGAAACACCGTCGGCTGGTGTCGATCCGGCTCGGCGGCGCGCGGCCGCCACGCGGTTTGCGTTCCGAGCAGGTCATCGATTTGTCCGAGTGGCCCGCGCGCGGCGCCGACCGCGCCATCAATTCGCTGCTGGTAAGCGTCGACGCCGTGGCGAACGGCGTCGTACAGCGGGTCGATTCGGCCGAGGGGTCGAAACTCTGGATCGGGCTGGGTATCGCGCTGCTGCTCGGCGGCGGTGGATATGCACTGTTCGAACTCGCTTCTGTGCGAACGACGCCGAATGGCGCCACCGAGCGGACCGATTCGAGCTATTCGGCGGCGTCGACGCGCGCGGCCGACGAAGCCGCCGCGGCGGAGCATGCGATGCGCCAGGCGTCGGCCGCATCGAGCGATCGCCATTCGAACTCGAGCGATCGCCATTCGAACTCCGACGACGCAGCGACAACAGGCGACGGCGAACCGGCGCTGAAGCCGGCCGCAGAGATGTCGGATGCCGGACGTATCGGAGCGCAGGCGCTCAGTCAGCTCGCTGCACAGATCGAAGCGCCGGATGGACGCCTCGACGCGGTGCGCCGCAGCGCGGACGAAGCGCTGGCACTCGACCCGCAGGAGCCGCATGCGCGCGCCACACTGGCGGTGGTGACCGGGCTTGCCGATCTGAGATGGCGTGAGGCGACAGCCTATGTCGACGCCGGCGACGCGACCTCTTCCGACACTGCGCTCGCGGTCATCGTCAGTCGGTATCTGCGGTTGACCGGGCGATCCGTCGAGCCGATTGCATCCGACGCGTCCGCATCGCCGTTGTGCGGCATCGCCGATGATGCCGCGTTCGCGCAGGCGATCATCGATCTGCACAGCGCGGAACGATTGTCGCTGCTCAGATACGGTTGTGTCGTGGAACGTATCGGCAGCCGGCCGGACGTACGTTCGAAGCTGGGCATGGTGGATGGATGACGACGCAGCTTGCGGCGCTCAGAGAAACGATCCGCGACGCAAAGTTCTCGGCCGAGGATGCACGCGTGGTCGCACTCGCGGCGGGACTCGGGCTGACGGTGGCGCAGCGCAGCACGATCGAAGACGCGGCGGCTCGACTCGTCGAACAAGTCCGCGCGCGCCGCGGCGAGCACAGCGTTCTCGATGTCTTTCTGAAAGAGTTCGGGCTCGCCAACGAGGAGGGTGTGGCGCTGATGTGCCTCGCCGAAGCACTGCTGCGCATTCCCGACGCAGCGACGGTGGACGCACTCATCGCCGACAAAATTCTGCCCGGACGCTGGGCCGATCACATCGGCAATTCGGATTCGACGTTCGTCAATGCATCGACGTGGGCGTTGATGTTGACGGGACGCGTCATCGCGCTCGATAAATTTGCGGCACGCTCACCGGTGGATGTACTGGGCCGGCTGGTCGGCCGTGCCGGTGAACCGGTCATCCGCAACGCGATGCGTCGCGCAATGCGCATACTTGGCGGCGAGTTCGTGCTCGGACGCGATATCGACGAAGCGCTGCGGCGCGGTGCGGGCGAACACGGTGCAACCGGCGTGTTCTCGTTCGACATGCTCGGCGAAGGCGCGCGTACGGCCGACGATGCGCAACGCTACTTTGCTTCGTACGCAGAAGCGCTGGTGCGAGTGGGCAAGTCCGCCGCCGGGCGTGGCATGCGCCTTGGCTCGGGCGTTTCGGTGAAGCTCTCGGCGCTGCATCCGCGCTACGAATTCGCGCAACGCGGCAGGGTGTTCGACGAGTTGTATCCGCGGCTGCTGGAACTTGCACGCCAGGCAGCGAGTTGGAACATCGGCCTGTCGATCGACGCCGAGGAAGCCGATCGTCTGGAGTTGTCTCTC
>JANLUG010000464.1:0-4519 GCA_031363335.1 Gammaproteobacteria bacterium | reverse complement strand
GGCGCCGGTCAAATCGTGGGCGGGCGTCCGCGCTGCGAACACGTTTGCGAACTCGGCGATTCAGGGTACGAGCCCGATGCCGGGCACCGCGGCGAGTGGTCCGCGCAATGAGGACTGCCTCTATCTGAACGTCTACACACCGGCCGCCGACAATTCGAAGCGGCCGGTGTTCTTCTGGATTCACGGCGGCGGCTTCACGCTCGGTTCCGGTTCGGAGCCGTTGTACGACGGCGCGCCGCTCGCCACGCGCGGCGACATCGTGGTGGTGACGATCCACTATCGGCTCGGCGCGCTCGGCTATCTGTATCTCGGCGGTCACGGCGGCGAAGCGTGGGGCGCCACCGCGAATGCGGGTCAACTCGACCAGATCGCAGCACTCGAATGGGTTCGCACGAACATCGCCGCATTCGGTGGCGATCCCGGCAACGTGACCATCGCCGGCGAGTCGGCGGGCTCGATGGCGGCAGCCACCTTGCTCGCGATGCCGGCCGCGCGCGGGCTGTTCAAGCGCGCGATTCTGCAGAGCGGCGCCGCAAATCAGCTGGGTAATGTCGAATCCGGCGCGAAGCTCGCGGCGTACGTGCTGAAAGAGCTTGGCATTGCCGAATCGAATGCGGCGAAAATTCTCGACGTACCGGCAGAAGCAATTCTGAAAGCGCAGCTCGCCTTCCCGGCCACGGGCACCGGGCTCGCATTCGCGCCGATCGTCGACGGAAGGACGGTTCCTGTGAATCCGCTTGCCGCTGTGGCGGACGGTGCGGCGCGCCACGTCGAACTCGTCATCGGCAGCAATCGCGACGAAGCGAAGCTGTTCAATGCGGTTGCCCCGCGCGCGCCCATCGATGAAGGAAAGTTGATCGAACGCGTCGCACGCCTGCTGCCGAAACGCACCGCCGCGCGAGCGGGCGATCTCGTTAGCGCCTATCGACGATCGCGGGAAGCCATGGTGCTTCCATCAACGAACCTCGATCTGCTCGACGCGATTCAAGGCGACGAGATGTTCCGCATTCCGTCGGTCCGCCTCGCTGAGGCGCAGCGTCCGCATCAGCCGCATACGTATATGTATCTGTTCGTCTACGAATCACCCGCTCGACGCGGTTCGCTCGGTGCCTGCCACGCGCTCGAACTGCCGTTCGTATTCGGCACGCTCGATGCCCCAACGCAGGACAAATTCGCGGGTACCGGCCCAGTGGTCGAACAACTATCGAAGCACATGATGGATGCGTGGCTGACGTTCAGCCATGGCGGCGACCCGAGTCACGCCGGCATCGGCAAATGGACCGCATACGATGCGAAGGAACGCGCGACGATGATGTTCGGTGGCGAGTGCGCGCTCGAGAAGGCGCCATTCGATGCCGAACGCGCGGCGTGGGACGGCGTGTTGTGATCGATCAACGAACGGCGAATGGCGAAATGGGATGTACCTATGTATGACTTGAACGGGAAGGTCGCGATCATTACCGGCGGCGCCAGCGGCATGGGACGCGCGGCGTCGTTGTTGTTTGCGCGTTCCGGCGCAAACGTCGTGCTGGCCGATCTCAACTCGGCCGCGGGTGAGGAAGTCGCCAAGCTCGCGTCGGAGAGTGGTAACAAAGCGCTGTTTCAACGCGCCGACGTGTCCGTGGAGGCAGATGTCGCCGCACTCGTCGCGCGGGCGACGAAAGCGTTCGGGCGGCTCGACATCATGTTCAACAACGCCGGTATCGGCGGCGCGGTCGGACCGTTGGAAGGTATCTCCGTCGAGGACTGGGATCGCACGCAAGCGGTATGCCTGCGCGGTGTGTTTCTCGGCATGAAGTACGCGGTCGCACCGATGCGCGCAGCCGGCGGCGGCTCGATCATTTCGACGGCGTCGATCGCCGGTATCGAAGGCTATCCGAACCTGCACGCGTACAGCGCCGCCAAGGCCGGTGTGGTGAACCTCACCCGCTCCGCCGCGCTCGAATTCGCCTGTGATCGAATTCGGGTGAACTGCATCGCGCCGGGCGGCATCTCGACGCCAATCCTTTACGGCTTTGCCGGCAACAACAAAGCCGCGGTCGAAGCGATGCTGGCGCAAGGCCAACCGTATCCCCGCGCGGGGCAACCGGAAGACATTGCGAACGCGGCGCTGTTCCTTGCCAGCGACGCATCGCAGTTCATCACCGGACACACGCTGGTGGTCGATGGCGGCGCGACCGCAGGTCCGGTCGCGCTTGCACCGAAGCCCGGTCAGAATCGCGCGCCGCCGGAGCGTACGTTTGCGGGGCCGTCCTTCGAGCAGTAGTTCGAGCAGTGGCAGACGCGTCAACCGCGTAGCAGATCGATGTTGCCGCCGCCGGCCATGGTGTTGACCGACAGCGCGCGCTCGGTAGCAAACCGCAACAGATAGTGCGGCCCACCGGCCTTCGGGCCGGTACCGGAGACACCTTCGCCGCCGAACGGCTGCACGCCGACCACCGCGCCGATGATGCTGCGGTTCACGTAGGTGTTGCCGACTGCCGAGCGTTCGAAGATGTGCTGCCAGCGCGAATCGATGCGGCTGTGGATACCCATCGTCAGGCCAAAACCGAGGCGGCGTACCGCTTCGATGGTCGCGTCGAGTTCGTCTGCTGCGAAGCGCGCGACGTGCAACACCGGACCGAAGTGTTCTTCGACCAGGCCATCGAAGTTTTCGAGCTCGATCAAATGTGGCGCCATGAAGGATCCGTTGGCGCACGCCGCGGGGACATCCACCGAATCGACACGATGACCGGCCGCGCGCATCGAAGCGACATAGCTCGCGAGCTTCGCAACAGCGTCCGGCTCGATAAGCGGCCCCACGTCGGTCGCGAGATCCGCCGGATCGCCCATTCGCAGCTCGCGCATCGCGCCGCGAATCATCGCAACCGCTCGATCGGCAACATCGTCCTGCACCAACAACAGCCGCAACGCCGAACACCGCTGCCCTGCGCTGCCGAACGCCGAACGAATCACATCGTCGGTGAGTTGTTCCAGCAGCGCCGTCGAATCGACGAACATCGCATTCTGGCCGCCGGTCTCGGCGATCAACGGCACGATCGCGCCGTCGCGCGCTGCCAACGCCCGGTTGATCGAGCGCGCGGTGTCGGTGCTGCCGGTGAACGCGACGCCGGCAATCTGCGGATGCGCGATCAGCGCGGCGCCAACGGCACCATCGCCGGGCAGGAACTGCAACACGCCATCCGGAATTCCGGCATCGTTCGCGAGTTCGATCACGCGCGCGCCGATCAACGGCGTCTGCTCGGCGGGCTTCGCGACCACCGCGTTACCTGCCGCAAGCGCCGCAGTTATCTGACCGACGTAGATCGCCAAAGGGAAATTCCACGGACTGATGCACGCGAATACACCGCGTCCGTGCAGGCTGAGTTCATTCGATTCGCCGGTCGGCCCCGGCAACCGAAGCGGTTCGGCGAACTGTTCGATCGCGAGCCCCGCGTAGTAACGGCAGTAGTCGATCGCTTCGCGCACCTCCGCGACGGCGTCAGGTAGGGTCTTGCCGCCGTCGCGAACGAGCAGCGACATCAGCAGGTCGCGATCGCTTTCGATACGATCGGACAGTGCGAAGAGAATTTTCGCGCGTGCCGAACCGCCGGCTCGATCCCATTCCCGTTGAGCCGCCATCGCCACATTCACTGCCGCATCGATATCAGCAGGGGTCGCGTAGCGAACCTCGCCGACGACGTCGTCGCGATTCGCCGGATTACGAATCTCGATCGACGCTGTCGCGTCGGTGGCACCCGACGGCGTCGCACGAAAGCGACGAACCGAATTCACCACAAGCGATGCCGTGAGCGCGTCGACACGCGTCGCATCGGTCAAATCCAAACCGGCCGAATTGCGTCGGTGCGCGCCGTACAACGCCTCGGGCAGCCGAATGCTCGGATGCCGATGCGACCCGCGCGCAACCGCGGTGACCGGGTCGCGGACGATTTCACGCGCCGGCGTGGCGGCGTCAAGGAAACGATTGACGAAACTCGAGTTCGCGCCGTTTTCGAGCAGCCGGCGCACCAGATACGCAAGTAAGTCGCGATGCCCGCCGACGGGCGCGTAGACGCGCACCTGTGGAAACGCGGCGAGCTGTTGTGCCGCAACGCGGTAGAGCAATTCGCCCATACCGTGCAGCCGTTGGAACTCGAAGCCGCTCGCGCCGCCGGCCATCGTCAGCACCGCCGCGACCGTGTGGGCATTATGCGTCGCGAACTGCGGATAGAGCGCCGGACGCGCGGCCAGCAACCGCTCCGCACACGCCAGGTACGCGACATCGGTATTCGCCTTCTGCGTGAACACCGGGAAGTCGAGCATTCCCGATTCCTGCGCGCGTTTGATCTCGGTATCCCAATACGCGCCTTTGACCAACCGTACCGGAAAGCAACGTCCGGTATCCCGCGCGAGCGCGATCAGCCAGTCGATCACCGGCAACGCACGCTTGCCATAAGCCTGAACGACCAGACCGAGCCCGTCCCAACGAGCAAGCTCCGGCGCGCGCGCGAGTTGTTCGTACAGGTCGAGAGACAACTCC
>JANLUG010000414.1:0-3095 GCA_031363335.1 Gammaproteobacteria bacterium | reverse complement strand
CTACCTCGTCAAGGACGGCGCGGACTTCATCTTCTGCCGCGGCGATGGTGAACTGATCCCATCAGACACACGACGCCGCGCGGCTGGAGATGCCGATGCCGCGGCGCGCTTGCCGTATCACGTTGCGGTCGTGGCCGCTCGTGCAGTAGCCGAGTGAAATACCGGTCGCCGGATCGCCCCACGCGATCTGGCCGCCGGCGCCGCCGTGACCGAATGCGAGCGGCGAGTTCGTGTGGCCGAAGCCGCGCGCGTTGCGATGCTCGTCGCCGGCAACTACCACGCCCAGGGCGCGGTTCACCGGAATGCTCATCAGGTCGGGGAAGTTGTTGCGCACCTTCACTGCGTCGTCGAGCGTCTGTCTGCGCCAGATTTCCGTGCCGCCGAGCGCGCGGCCGTTCAGCAGCCCTTGATAGAACAGTGCGAGTGTCGCGGCCGACATGATGCCGCCGCCGCCCGGCACCGGTACCAGGCGCGTCTCGGTCGTGTTGAACGCGGTCAGCGCGTCTTCGGTCACTTCGGTGACCGGCGGCATCGGCACGCCGAGCGCCGCATAGTCCTTCTCCGTCAGTGCTTCGCCGACGTGGGTCACGGGAACGATCCGGTGATGCTGTTCGATGGGGCACGGGAGAAACATCTCGGCCAATCCCAGCGGTTTCGAGATCCGCTCGCGCACGAAATCGTGGAACGCGACGTCGCTGCGGCGCTCAACCAGTTCCGCGATCACGTACATGCTCGACGTCGGGTGATATTCGTAGCGTGTGCCGACCGGCCAGTTCAGCGTCCACTCGGAGAAGCGTTCCATCCGGCGTTTGTGATCGAACCATTCGGCGGTACGGAATGGCGCGTGCGGAAATCCGGCGGTGTGTGTGAACAACTGTTCGACGGTGATCCTGTCTTTGCCGTTCGCGCCGAACTCCGGAACGATGTCGGATACGCGCTCGTCCATTTTCAGTTTGCCGTCCTGCATCAGCAGCCAGCCGGCCGCGGACGTGATCGCTTTCGTCGATGAGAACACATTGAACAGCGACTCGTCGTTCGCGCTGCCGAAGCTCGCGAGCGCCGCGATTTTGCCGTGCCGCGCGATCGCGATCTGGCAGGCGGGCAACAGACCTTCGTCCACCTCTTTCGCGGCGCGTGACAACAGTGCGTCGAGTTTTTCGGAGTCGATGCCGACGTCTTCAGGCGTTGCGGCAACGAATTGTGAATCGACCATTACGCTTCCCCTTCGTGAATGTTCTTTCGGATTGTAGGGTTACGATGAGGGCGTGGATATGCTCGTCACCGCCCAGCCGTAGCTCTGCACGCGCCAGCCGTTGGACTGCTTCGTCAACACGAAAGCCCAACCGCCGGTCTCGACGAACGTGGTGTCGCGAAAGGTTCCGGTCCACGTCGTCGGCAACGAAAAGAATGCTTGCGTGTCCGTGCGGCTGTAGTCCTGCGGTGCTCCGAACGCGTGATGCAGGTTCGACGTCGCTTCGCGATGCGCGCGCATGCCGGCGGCCCAGTTGTCGACCGCGGCCGGTCCGTCGAATCGATACGGCGCGAAGTTCTCGATGATGGTCACGTCGCGGTCGGCGAAGGCGCCGTCGATGTCGGCGGGCGCGAGCGTTTCGATGAAACGCGCAACGCGCTCGGCAACCGCCAGCATCTCGGGATCGGGTCCGTCCGCGGCGCGGGCGAGCGGCGCTATGATCGTCACGCTCATTGCGAGGCTCCACATCAATACAACGAGGGGTTTCATGCGGCCAACACTGACACGCCTTTCGAAGCGGGGCCAGACGCGAACATGGCCTGCGGTTCGATGAAGGAGGTTCGATGAAGGACCTCGTTGCAACGTTGAAGGCGAAGGCGCAAGCGTTGAAGCGGCACGCGCTGACGGTGTATTTCGCCGCGCGAGATCCGCGCACGCCGCTGCCGGTCCGGGCATTGGCGTTGCTGATCGCGGCCTATGCGTTCAGTCCGATCGATCTCATCCCGGATTTCATTCCGGTGCTCGGCTACCTCGACGATCTGGTGCTGATTCCGCTTGGCGTTGCGCTCGTCGTACGCCTGGTTCCGAGCGACGTGATGGAGTCGGCCCGCGCCCAAGCCGCCGTTGCGGCCGAACGGCCGACTTCCTATTTCGCTGCCGCTTGCATCGTGGTGGTGTGGCTGGCCGCGTCATTCGTGTTCGTGCGATGGGTTTACGGCGCTGTGCATGCCTAACGAGCCGGTCGTCACCCTTGCGCAGCCGCACGATTTAGCTGCGGTGCGCGCGCTGATCATCGCGGGACTGACGCAACGTTGGGGTAGCTATGTCGATTCGATGAATCCGGACCTCGAGTCGTTCGAGCGCACCTACGCGTCTGCCTCGATCGTTGTCGCGATCGAAGGCGAGATCGTCGGTTGCGGTGTGCTGATTGCGGAGACACCGGGCATCGGTCGGATCGTCCGGATGTCCGTGGCCAGCGACCGGCAGCGCACCGGCATCGGCGGCCGCGTACTGCGTGGTCTGCTCGATCGCGCGGTAGCACTCGGCTACTCGCAGATCGTGCTCGAGACGTCGGCGGACTGGGACTCGGCGGTCGCCTTCTACAAGCGCCACGGCTTCGTGCCCACGGAGCAACGCGACGGCGATCAGCACTTTCGCTTCGATCTGGGAGAACACTTCCGGGTAGATTAGCGACTGGAGATCTCGGGGAAGACGACCATGCGGTGGCTGATCAAGAATCTCGCGTTCACAACTAAGGGGTAAAACTCATGCCGACCGTAGAAACCGCAAAGGGACCCGTCGAAACCAGAAAGCTGGGCAAGGTGCTGATGCACGAACACGTATTCATCATCTCGACCGAGATCGCACAGAATTATCCGGAAGAGTGGGGCGACGAAGAGAAGCGGCTCGCCGATGCGGTGGTGAGATTGAACGAACTGAAGCAGGCCGGCATCGATACGATTCTCGATCCGACGGCGCTGGGTCTCGGCCGCTACATCCCGCGTATCAAGAGCGTCGCAGATCAGATCGGTCTAAACATCATTGTTGCAACGGGGCTGTATACGTTCGACGTGCTGCCGCACTACTTCAATATGCGCGGCGAAGACTTCACCGTCTTCGTGCA
>JANLUG010000380.1:0-1068 GCA_031363335.1 Gammaproteobacteria bacterium | reverse complement strand
CGTCTCCCACTCCCACGCAAGACCTTCGTGCAACGCGGCGCCCGGAATGTCTTCGACACCTTCCATCAATTCGATCAGCAGGTCGTGGTCGGCGCGTTTCACCGGCGCAAACCCTACGCCACAGTTACCCATCACGACGGTCGTTACGCCGTGATGATTCGACGGCGACATTCGCGAAGACCACGTCGCCTGGCCGTCGTAGTGCGTGTGGATGTCGACGAAGCCGGGAGTGACGATAGCGCCGGCTGCGGCGATCTCGCGTCGTCCAGTTCCGGATATCGCACCCACTGCCACGATCTTGCCGTTATCCACCGCTACGTCGGCATTGCGCGGCGCGGCGCCCGTACCGTCGATCACGCGGCCGCCCCGAATTACCAGATCATGCGTCATGTTTTCCTCCCAAGTTCACGCCACGCATCCCGCTATCCTGCAAGCGGACCGCGAATCAACTGTCCCGGCAATGCGCCGGTATGTTCATTGTTCCGCAACAGCACTTGCCCACCGACGATCGTCGCCAGCATGCCGTCGGCCGTCTGCTTCAAGCGCGTCGCGCCGCCCGGCAGATCGTGTACCACATCGGGCATTCGCGGCGCGACGGTGTCGGGATCGAATACCGCGAAGTCGGCGGCCAGACCGACGCGCAACAGTCCGCGGTCGTGCAGACCCCACTGCGTCGCGGTGTCGTAGGTGATCAAGCGCACCGCGTCTTCCAGCGTGAACGCCTGCTTTTCCCGCACCCAGTGCGACAACAGGTGCGTCTGCAGCGAGCTGTCCATGATCTGGGAAACGTGCGCGCCGGAATCGGAGAACGTCACCACCGAACGCGGGTGCTTCATCATCTCGAGTACGTCGTCCTGATTCTCGTTGGCGATCGGCTGGCGGAAGAACACCTTGAAATCGTGTTCGAGCGCGATGTCGATCATCGCCTCGACGGGATGCACACCGCGTTCGCGCGCAACATCCGACATCAGCCGCGGATCGTTCGACATCGTGTCCATCAGATACACCCAGTCCCAGTCCGGCGGTCGCGCTTCGGCGCCTACGACCCGCGGCCCGGTGTACGGCGCC
>JANLUG010000048.1:0-9301 GCA_031363335.1 Gammaproteobacteria bacterium | reverse complement strand
TTCGCCATGTCGGGGCCGCTTTCTGGCGGCTCGTGGGTATTGCCGGATTGCTGTCGCTGGCGCGCTTCAGCGAAGCGTTCCTGGTCCTAAAGGCGCAATCGACCGGCGTGCCCGTGGCGTTCGTGCCATTGGTGTTGGTCGCGATGAACATCTTTTATGCGAGTGCAGCGTATCCGGCCGGCGTTCTATCTGACCGTACCAACCGAAAAACCGTGTTGCTGACGGGTACGGTATTTCTCATGGCCGCCGATATCGTCCTCGGCTGCACGGCGGATATCTGGATGCTGACGTTGGGCGCAGGCTTGTGGGGGTTGCACATGGCGTTCACGCAAGGGCTGCTGGCCGCGATGGTGTCCGATACCGCTCCGGCGGAGTTACGCGGCACCGCATACGGTGTATTGAATGTCGTTAGCGGTCTCGCCCTGCTTGCGGCCAGCGTCATCGCGGGCGCGCTGTGGGATGAAGTCGGCGCAGCAGCGACATTTTTCTCTGGCGCGGCTTTCACTACGTTGGCATTGCTGGCGATCGTCGTCTGGATTCGTACTGATGCGACTCTCGCGTCCAACGCCTGATCTGTTTGCGTCGTGGAATACAAAGCCGAGCGCGGTTGTCAGGTCTCGCACCAACGGCATCCCTCGCCGTCGCAGCGAACGCATACATGCTCAACATGCTCCGGCGCTAAAAGCTGAGCATCTATGCATTCTATGGACTCGGAGTGAGCATCTATGGGGTCACATAGGGGCTCACCAACACCATTGAATTCATAGATGCTCACGCTTTTGCGCCCTGCGTCTAGAGCATCTATGGCGTGAGCCCCAATCGCCGGCAGACTCCATCGCCACGCTCCACCCTTGCCGAACCCGTCGCGCTTGACCTGAACACCAATGACATCCTTGGCACGCCGGATCGTTGCCCAACTGTGTCCAGCTGACTTCGCTTCAGCTTGCACCTCGCGTGCAGCCACCGGACCCGTCGACAGGAGTTCGCGCAGCCATTCCGCGGCCGCATCCCGCTCGATGCGGAGTTCGTCGTGATCCGAATGCGCCCCAAGTGCGCCGTCGGCCGTAATAGCCACAGACTCCGTATCCCACTCGACACGCGACGTAGCGATACCGTTGGCGATCTCGTACGGAACGATCCGATAGGCGAGTCCAGGCAACTCCGGACCGAGGTTGTTCTTGACCGGCAACCACAGCTGTCTTGTGGGATCTGACGCGTCCTTCACGACCAGATATGCCGCTCGCGAGGCAGCAACGAACCCCAGGCTACCGGAGACGGCGAGCAGCGCGTCCGAGCCCGCCGACTTGCGCAAATGCGTGACAGCGATGATGGCCGCGCCATACCGCTCAGCAAGCTGCGTCAGCGGCATCAACAGTCCACGCACTTCGGCATTGATGTGACTATCGGCCCGACCGAGATACGCGGTGATCGGATCGATGACAATCAGTACCACATCGCCGATGAACTCGAGCAACGTCTCCAGCGCCGCAATGTCTCGGCCCAGGTCGACTCCTCGTATCCCAGGCCTTCCATCGGCGGCGATCGCTCGCACTGCCTCGACAATGTGGATCCGACTGACGTCGGCGCCTGCTGCGATCAGGCTCGGAATGATCGTGTTTGCCGCATCGTCCTCGGCGGACAGAATCACCGTGGATCCCTCCGGTGCACGGGTTCGATCCACAGGCCACTGCGCCGCGCGCGTGACTGTAGCCACGATCGCCGAGGTGACCTGTGATTTGCCGGTACCCGGATGTCCCGCAATGACGGTGAGCTTGCCTCGCGCGATTCGTCCTGGCCAAAGCCAACCGATCGGCTCCGGCGTGATCTCGTCACCGCGTCGAGATATCAGCGCGGTTCGAGGTCGATCGCTATGGTCCCGTTCAGCGTTCCCGCCGCTGCGCCGCTCACGCTCCTGCTGCCTCACGAGCGCGGCGGTCATGCGCTCGATGAAAGCGCGCTCAGGTAGTGAATCGCTCACGACGCACCCGAGCGAGAGCGCACGTGAAGACAACGGTAGCGCACTACAGGCGCGCCTGTTCTCTCCTGGTCTCGAGCTCGCGCATCCATGCTTCGAGTTCATCCTCGATCCACGCGACAGAACGCGGACCGAGCTTGACCGGTTTAGGCGCGATGCCCTCGGCCATGAGTGCATACCAGGTGGATCGTGGTACGCCGGTTTTGATTCGTCGATCTCGTTCTCTGATGAGTCGCATGCCAGTTACCTGTTGAACAGTTCCGCGCATGCTAGGACCGACACGGCATTTGATCGACGGAAAACCCCACCATCGTGCGGCGTGATTGATTCGTTAGATGACGCCGCAACCGTGGATCGGAGATTGAACCGGGTAGTTGGGGGCAACTTTGGGGGCAACTTGGTTTCAAAAAAACGGCAAACTGCAGTGTTTACGCGCCCTGTAGGCTTCGTTAGATTGACCTCAGCTCCACCATTTGCACTTGATAGATCCGGGAAGTTCCGGAAGGAGCAGGAAGCTCCCAGAGTACGCAGCTCCTGGCCTTTGGCGCAGGAACTGGGCGCGAGCAATGTAAATGCGCAGTTCCCGACGCTTGATGTGTTTTGAGAACAAGTCGGAAGAAGGTGGCAAGATGCCTTTTGCGATCAGTCTCTTAACGGACTATATTCAGTTCGAGGCATCCATCCGAGAATCTCCATGCGTTATTCGACTCAAATCAAGCCCATCAGCTACCTGAAGGCGAACGCGGCGGAGGTGCTTGACGATTTGAGCAAACAGCGTCGGCCGCTCGTGATCACACAAAACGGTGAAGCAAAGGCCGTCATTCAGGATGTTGCATCGTACGATGAGACGCAGGAAACGCTGGCATTGCTCAAGGTACTGGCTCTCGGCAACGTGCAAGTCGAGGAAGGCAGGGTGAAGTCGGTCGCCGAAGTCGCAAAGCGGCTCCGGACTAAATCTTCGGACGACTGATGCGCCGTGAGGTGGTAGTGACTCAGGATGCGGAACGCGACCTCGAGCAGCTCTACAGCTACATTGCCGAGTTCGATTCACCGAAGAATGCCGACGCTGTGCTGGATCGGTTGCTTAAGGTTTCGGCGAGTTTGACGAATACGCCCGAACGCGGTTCCGTGCCGAATGAGCTACTGGGGTTGGGTATTCGGGACTATCGCCAGGTGTTCTTCAAACCCTATCGGATCATCTATCGCGTTGTCGGCAAGCGTGTGGTCATCTATCTGGTTGCAGACGGCAGACGAGATATGCAGAGCTTGCTCGCTCGTCGACTACTCGGTGGATGACGGCACGGCCATTAGGCGCCAATCCTTCTCGCGTCGACTTGCGTTCGGAGTTCGACCGCCTCGGCCACGCGACCGTGCGCGCGCAGGAATATCTCGAATTGCTCGAGGACAACCGTGCTCCAGCCGAACGCGCCTCCGCTAAGCGCTCGGGTGAACGCGGCGCGCCAGGCGTCTTCAGCGGCCACCTCATCGCCGCCGCGTTGCAGCAGCACGGCTTGGTGATTCAACAACGCCGGCATGTTCGCCCCGCCACCGAATTCGTTCAGCACGGCAATTGCTCGCTCGATGACGGCGCGCGCTTCGTCGCTACGGCCGACGCACAGCAGCTGTCCGGCGATGTCGTGCTGGTACCAGCTGAAATACCCGTCCAAGCCTTGAAACCGCACGCTGTCGTTGGCCGACAGGAGTTCCGCAACACCCGCATCCCGATCGCCGGCCAGGCACGTTCCAAGTCCCTTGATGAAACGCGCGTTCAGCAACTGCTGGTTGTAGTTGCTCTCCTGCGCAAGCACGGTGAGTTCACCGCCGAGGTTGAGCACCCGTTCGGCATTGCCGGCGAACACCTGCACCTGCGCGTTGCAGTTCAGCGCATCGGCCAGCTTGGTCGATGCGCCGCCCTCCCGCGCGCGGCGCAATGCGTCGTCCGCGTGCGTCAATGCGCGCTGCGCTCGTCCGGCCATCCAATACGTCGGACCCAGATACGCATCGGCAAGGCCGGCGAGCGGGCCGGCGTCCTCCTGTCGACCATCGCCGGTAAGCAACTTCACGATCGGCTCGAAGGAATCAAGCGCACCGGCGATGTTGCCTGCCGCGTACTCCGTCATACCCGCCAACACGATCGCCACCGAGCGGAAATACGGCGCCGGCATTGGCCGCGCGAGTTCGAGCAGTTGATCGGCTAACTCGCGCGAGTGTTCGATGCGTTCGCGCGTCACGGAGTTGGCCTGCAGGCTCGCAAGTGAAGCGAACAGCGACGGTTTATCTTCGATTAGCAGGCTCAAGTCGCGCGCGCGTCGATAGGCGTCGATCGCCTGTGTGTCATACAAGCTCTTCAAGATCGAATAGACCTGCCCGAGCGACAATTGGTAGCGCGACTCCAGGCGGTGTCGAACCGCTGTTTCGGGCAGTTTGTACAGCGTCGCCAGTCCGCGCTGCAGGTGACCCAGCGCCTCGTAGTTGGCAGACGTCCGCTTTGCCAGATCAGCCGCCCGATACCACAGCTTCGCGGCCTCTTCGAACTGTTCGGCCTCACCGCGATGGTGCGCGAGCACGTGCAACGGTGTTTCGGAAAACCGCTGGGCCAGCGTTTCGGCCACGCGCGCATGAAGCGCGCGCCGGTCGCGTCGCAGAATCGACGAATAAGCTTCTTCTTGAATCAGCGCATGCCGAAAACTGAGACGACCCGGTTCGTGCGCGCGCCAGACGCGTTCGCCGATCAGGCGTTCGATGTGTTTGCACGTCACGTCCGGGGCTGTCACGGTGACGCTCATCAGCACATCCTCGCCGAACTCGCGCCCCAGAATTGCACCCGCATGTGCCGTATCGCGCACCTCCCCAAGCCGGTCGAGCTGCGCACGCAGCAGATCGTGCAGGGATGCAGGTATGTCATCGACCTTTCGATCGACACGACTCCCGATCGCCTTCGCGAGTTCCTCGACGAATAACGGCACGCCATCGCTGCGCTGCGTGAGCGCCGCGACTACCGCATCGTCGGGCGAGCCGAGCGCCTCTCTCATCAGTGCCGCCGCTTCTGACGACGCAAGACCACTCAGCGGCACGCGCTCGATCGCCGCGAACCCGTGCGCCGGATCACCACGGGCCGTCAGCAGCAAAAGCAACCGCAAAGGAGGCAGCCGTGCGGCCAGACGCTGCAGCAGTTCGAGCGTGGACGGATCCGCCCAATGCACATCCTCCACACACACGATCAGCGGCTGGGTCGATGCGGCGGACTCGAACAACGCGAGCATCCCCTGCATCGACAGTTCACGTTTTTCGATCGAACTGCCGATCACCGGCAGATTCCCCGCGGAAGGCAATTGCAACAACTCGTACAGCGCCGAGCGCTGGCGGGGTTCTATAAGCCCCATCGCGTCGAGCCGCGTCGCGACGTTCGCATCGTCGCCATCAGGCAATAGATACGCGCTCAGGCATTGGATGGCCGGCGCAAACGGCGAACGGTTGTCGAATGACGAGCAGCGCAGCTGCAGCCACCCATGGACACTTGTCGGCAAGCGCGAGCGGAACTCGGTCAGAAGACGCGTCTTGCCGATGCCGGGATCGCCGGTGACCAATGCGACGACAGTCGACCCGTCGAGCGTGCGTTGCCACAAGTGTTCAAGTATCGCGAGCTCCGCCACGCGTCCGACGAAGGACAACGGCTGCTCGATGGCGCTATCGGGCGAGGTATCGAGCCCATGGATCTGCACCGATGCCACCGGCTCCGACAACCCTTTGAGCTGCTGTTCGCCGATATCCGTAAAAGCAAAAGCTGATGAACCCGCAAGCTGGAGCGTGGCTCTGCTAGCGACGATTCCGTCGGGGGGCGCCAACGCCTGCAGGCGCGCCGCCACGTTGGGCGTGTTGCCGAGAGCGAGACTCTCGCCTTTGTTCTTCTGACCGAGGCGCTCCACCACGACCAAACCCGTGTGCACCCCGATGCGGATCTGCAGGCGGACGTCGAAGTCACACAGCAACTCGGAGTTGAGCGGTTCCAGTGCAATTCGGATCGCAAGTGCACAGCGCAGCGCGCGTTCGGCGCTGTCCTCATGCGATATCGGGTAGCCGAAGTAAACCATTACGCCATCGCCGAGATACTGCGCGACGTGGCCGTCATATTCGTCTGCACAACGCGCCGCGGCCGCGTGATAGCGACGCAACACAGACGACCAGTCTTCCGGATCGAATCGGGACGCGTGCTTCGTCGAGTCCACCAGATCTGCGAACAACACCGTCAACTGACGACGCTCGCTGAGCTGCTCCGGCGCAGACAGACGACGGCCGCAGGCGTTGCAGAACCGGGCTTCCGCCGGATTTTCGTGGTGACATTCAATGCATTGCATCGCCGCCCAGTCTACGCGAACCGCACGAAACAGCGCTCGCGCAATCCCGCCGGCATCGCTAACCTCGTGCAATGGGGAGCGTCTGGATCAACACCGGGCTGTACAGCCCGACACAACTTTTCTTTTATCTCGGCGGGTTCGTCCTATGGGGACTCGCGTACGTGTTCGTCATCCGCGCGATCCTGAAAACGCAGTTCGTCGAAGTGCCGATCATTGCCGTGTGCGGCAACGTCACGTGGGAGATTCTGTGGGGATTCTTCTTCCCCAACAACATGGGCCGGCTGCTCACGCTGTTGTATCAGGCTGGCGGTCTACTCGACGTATTCATCCTGCTGTCGCTGTTTCGCTTCGGCCACAAGCAGGTGGCCAACGCCGCAGTGCGCGCCGCGTTGAAGCCGTTGATCTGCACTTCGCTCGTATGTTGGGCGGCTCTTTACATCGCATTTCGAGCAGCGGGCTACGACCTGCCGCTAGGCAGCAACTCCGCGTACCTGGTCAATCTGGTGATGTCGGCCGTCTACATCCTTTATGCGATCAGCTACCCGCAGATTCAGCTGTTCTCGATCGCGACCGGATGGTTGAAGGGAATTGGCACCGGGATGGTAACGGTGTTCGTATTCATCACGTACCCGGACAACGTCTTCGTGCAGACGATGGGTATCGTCTGTGCGCTTCTCGACGCCATCTACATGGCCGTGCTGTACCGCCGCCAACGCGCTCCAGGTGCCATCGCCGTAGGATCTTAAGTCGCTGCGGCACGCACCGGCGCGCCACGCATCACCCATAGCGACAACGCGAGGCCAAGCGCCAACGCCGCAAAGATTGCGAACGTAAATTCCGCGCCGGCCTCGCCTCGCAGCGCAACGAACAACACGATGACGCAGAACACGAAATCGCCGGCGAGTGCGACGAGCGCCCAGCCGTCGAAGGTTCGTGTGTGCCGGCGGTTGCCGCTCGCAAGCATCGCGGCGAATCCTCCCGCCATCAGTATGCTGAACACGGCGACACTTGAAATACCGGCGCGTTCGATCTGCTGGAACAAGAACAAAGTGCCGAACTCGATCAGCGATGTACCGACCACTACCGCAAACGCTGCCAGCAGATCGGTGCGGATCGTCGTCTGCCGCCCGGCGAGGTAGCGGTGCGCCGTCAGCGCGCAGAACATGAACGCAACCACGAGCATGTACCAGCCGATGAAGTTGCTCATCGGCACGCCCAACCACATCTGCGCATCCGCGGGCGATTCGCACCATACCCAATAGCCGAGTCCTTTCGCGGTACCCGGCGGCCAGATGCCCTCCTCACACGCCTGCATCGGACTGAGTACGAGTTTGGACGCGGCAGCCAACGGATCGAGCGCCAGATCCAGCGGCAACGCGAGCAGCGCGCAGACGAACGGCACCAGAAACCAGGGCACATCGAGGCGCATACCGAGACGCCAGATACAGAACATGATCACAGCCCAGTCCGTCGCGATGCACAGCGGCATCTCGTGGCCGCCGATTTTGATCAGAAAGTCCGAGTAGTAGTACGCGTGCGACGCGTTCATGCCGATCAGTTCCGCGAGGATTGTGGCCAGCACCGCGGCAACGAACAGGAACAGCTGGAAACGGGATTCGCGGGCGACCTTCACCATCACGACGATCGCGATCGCATAACTTGCGAGCTCGAACGAGAGGTTCGCTAACGGCATAGACCACCTGTTGGTGAATCGGCTGAGTATTGCGCGAACACGCAGCTAAGCGGAAGGGACGCGCGTCGCGCGACGGCGGATGGGTATCGTGGCCGAACACGTACAGCCTCCACCAACTCCGCTACTTCCCTGGATCCACCAATGCTGCATACACCAGCGTCTGGGACAGCGCGTTCAGGTCGGTGCTCGTGCTCACATCACTGTCGTATCGTTGGATCATGCCGACATAGAACAGATCATTTTGGGGATCGATCCAGAACCAGGTTCCGGCGGCGCCACCCCAATACAGCGTGCCGGCGCCATCGAGCTTGCCCATGCGTTCCGGGTTCTTCATGACTGCGACATCCACGCCAAAACGCAGATCCGGTCCGCCGATGGGTGATCCACCTTCCCAGTCGTCTTCCGAAGCGGCAGTCGCCGGCAGCTGATCCGAGGCGATCAACTCGACGGTTGCAGGGGCGAGAATGCGAACGCCATTGAATACACCGCCGTTGAGCAACATCTGACAGAAGCGAGCGTAGTCATCCACAGTGGAGACCAATCCGCCTCCACCCGAATCGAAGTTCGGCATCTTGCTGAAATCCTGCGCCGCTGGAAACTTCTCGGGAGTGATCTCGACTAGAGCGTTGGTCTTTGGATCCACCCCGTAGAACGAGGCCAGACGAGCGACTTTTTCCGCCGGCGCGTAGAACGCGGTGTCGTTCATGCCGAGCGGCCGGAATAGATGTTCAGCAAGGTAATCGGCGAAGCGCTGCCCGGAGACCTTCTCAACGATGTAGCCCTGGATATCGACTGCGGCCGAATACGACCACTTCGTGCCAGGCTGATACCGAAGCGGAACTGTTGCGAGTTTGCTCACCATGTCGTGCAGATCGGTGGCGCGAAAGACGCCGGCCGTCTGAATCTGCTTGTCCACGTAGTTGTCCGCAAACGGGCCGGAGCCGTAACCGAAGCCCGCTGTATGCGTCATTAGCATTCGCATCGTGGGACGCTGCTTCATCGCAACCAGCTGTGGCTTGCCTTGTTTGTCGAGTCCGTCAAAGACCTTGAGATCTGCAAACTCGGGAACGAACTTCGCCACCGGGTCCTCAAACGACCACTTGCCTTGTTCGAAGAGCATCATCATCGCAACGCCGGTAATCGGCTTGGTCTGGGAGTAGATGCGGAAGATCGCATCCCGCGTCAGCCGCGTTCCCCGGTCGATATTGCTCTTCCCATAACTGTCTACGCTGATGACCTTGCCATGGCGCGCGAGCAACGTGACAACGCCAGCAACTT
>JANLUG010000372.1:0-1559 GCA_031363335.1 Gammaproteobacteria bacterium | reverse complement strand
GCCCCGGGCACAGTTATGCGATTCTCGAGGGCCGCGACAGCATCGGCGGCACCTGGGACTTGTTTCGTTATCCCGGTGTTCGATCGGACTCGGATATGTACACGCTCGGCTATTCGTTCCGTCCGTGGACCGCGCAGAAGTCGATTGCAGACGGTCCGTCGATTCTCGAATACGTCCGCGACACGGCACGGACCTACGGCATCGACAAACAGATCCGCTTCAATCTGCACGTGAAGCGGGCGCTATGGTCGACGCCGGACGGAGAGTGGACCGTGGAAGCGGAACGCGCGGACTCGGCAGAGGTCGTGCGATTCCGCTGCGGCTTCCTGTTCATGTGCAGCGGCTACTACGACTACGCCAAGGGATATACGCCGGAATTTCCCGGCACAGAGCGGTTCGCTGGGCGCATCGTTCATCCGCAGAAATGGACACCCGACATCGACTACACCGACAAGAAGGTCGTCGTGATCGGCAGCGGCGCGACGGCCGTGACGCTGGTACCGGAGATGGCGAAACGAGCCGCGCACGTAACGATGTTGCAGCGATCGCCCACGTACGTCGTGGCGGCGCCGGAGCAGGACGCCCTCGCGAACAGCCTGCGCAGATTCGCGCCGGCAAAACTCGCCTATGCGCTGACGCGCTGGAAGAACGTGCTGCTCGGCATGCTGTTCTTCTGGTTCTGCCGGCACTATCCGCAGCGCGCCAAGGCGCTGTTGGTCGGCGGCGTACGTGCGGCACTCGGACCGGACTATCCGGTGGATCGCGACTTCACACCGACGTACAACCCGTGGGACCAGCGCGTCTGCCTCGTTCCCGACGGTGACCTGTTCGATTCGATCAAGGCGCGGCGCGCGTCGGTGGTGACGGATGAGATCGCGACGTTCACCGAAACCGGTCTGCGGCTTCGTTCCGGTGCCACGCTCGACGCCGATGTCGTCGTAACCGCCACGGGGTTGAATCTGCAGGTGTTGAGCGATCTGCAAATCACCGTCGACGGATCTCGAATCGATCTCGCCGAGACGATGGCCTACAAAGGCATGATGTTCAGCGGCGTTCCGAACCTCGCGCTGTCGATGGGCTACACGAACGCGTCCTGGACTTTGAAGTGCGATTTGACGTGCGGCTACGTCGCGCGACTGTTGAATCACATGACGAAACGCGGCTACACCCAATGTTGCCCGCGCACGAACGACGCCGACCTTCCGAAGCAACCGATGTTGGATTTCTCTTCCGGCTACGTTCAGCGCTCGATCGCGAAGTTCCCGAAGCAGAGCACCAAGGCACCCTGGCGGCTGTACCAGAACTACATCCTCGACATCATCACGCTTGGCTACGGTTCCATCGAGGACGGTGTAATGGAGTTTTCTTCTCCCGCGCGTCGATCCGAGAAGTTGCAGGCGGCCGGATGACCGACCGCGCTACCGCCGAACGGTAGCGCGACTCGATGCGGTTGTCGGCGGGTCAGACCGGATTGCGGCAGAAGTCTGCGATGTTCACCGCGGTGTCGCGGCTGATCTCCGGACACGCGATCGGGAAAATTTCGGTGCCGTGGATCGTGC
>JANLUG010000345.1:0-2324 GCA_031363335.1 Gammaproteobacteria bacterium | reverse complement strand
GACGCTCGCCAACGAACTCTTCGAGCGGTGGTTGGAACTGTATCGTGACAACGCCGCAGACGGACCGTATCAACCGGATGCGCGCAATGTGGCGCGGCGCGCGCTGCGCAATCTGGCGCTCGGCTTCCTGTGTGCCGCCGGCGACTTCCGGACAGCCGAAGTACGGCCGCTTTTGCTCGCGCAATATCGGACCGCCGACAACCTGACCGACCGACTCGCGTCGCTGCGCGAGATCGTCAATGCGGAATGGCTAGATGAGCCGGCGCGAACCGATGCGATCGACGACTTCTACACGCGCTGGTCGGCGCAGAAGCTCGTCATCGATCAATGGTTCTCGGTGCAGGCCGCATGTCCGCGAAGCGGCGCGCTCGCGCGTGTTGAAGCGCTCGAGAAGCATGCTGACTTCGACGGCCGCAATCCGAATCGGTTACGGGCGCTGTATAGCGCGTTTGCCGGCCAGAACCCTGTGAATTTCCACGCACGCGATGGAGCAGGTTACCGATTCCTCGCGGAACGAGTCGCTCGTATCGATCGCGCGAACCCGCAGATCGCGGCGCGGCTGCTTGCGCCGCTGACGCGCTGGCGGCGTTACGACACTGGGCGCAGAGCGGCGATGAAGGATGCGTTGCGCAGCATCGAATCATCCGATGCGATTTCGCGCGACGTCTATGAAGTAGTGACGAAAGCGCTTCAGGGCGACGGATAGAGCGCCGGTAGCTCGTCGGATTTCGGCGCCCGGGTAGCAGCGCTACGCACCGCGTCGATACATCGCCGCAGCGGCGCCGGGTCGAATACATCTGCGGCCTGGCGCTGATACAGCCGCGCGTTCAACGCGTTGATCGCGTCGCGCGTATTCGGATCAACGGCGAACTGCCCTGCGGCTTCTGCTAACGGCGCGCGGTATCGGGCAGGCAACCAGCTATCGAGTGCCGCGCGGATGCGCTGCGGGTCGCCGCTGTCGCACGCTCGACACAGCGCCTTGTACGCATCGCGCTCGATGCGCGCATCGGAAGGACCGACGCCGGATGGCCGCCGATATCGCGCGCGCCACGCTGTGATTGCCCAACCGAGCAAAGCCACAACAAACGCCGCGACCAGCCATCGGTTGATCGATGGCGATGCGGTGGGCACCGATGCAGCGTCGAGGTCGGCCGCGGAAGCCGCTGAAGGGATCGGTGCGGCGGGAGTTTCCTGCGTCGCAGGAGGCGCTATCGGCGGCGCCGCAGTCGCAGCACCCGTGATTTTGATCGTATGGGCCGGTAGCGCCGCGGTTCTGACTTGTTGCTTCGCGGTATCCCACCACGTGACGTGCACCTCCGGCAGTGTGAGTTCACCGGGTTGGGTTGCGACGAGACTGGACGATTCCGTGCGGGTGCCGACGATGCCCGTGCGCGTTTGGGTCTCGCTCAGTTTGGGCGGCTCCGGATACGCTTTCAGCGATGCCGGCAGGTTGGTTGCGAGCGGCGGAATGGCGGACGACGCGTTGCCTTCCGCGCGCACGATCAAGGTGCGTTGGCTTGGTGTTCCGGTCGCAAGGCCGCGTTCCGGCTCGCCCGGCCAGTCTTCCAGCAGTTCGACATCGGCCGCCGGCAGCCACGGCGCGTCGCGCGGATACTCGGCAGGGATCGGCAGCACAGTGAGCTTCAGCGTCTCTGAACTGACATCGACGCCGATACGGTGGCCCATACCGGGCTCCGCGAGCCGCACGCTGCCGGTGACCGTCGCAGCCGGAATCGTCAGGTCGCCGCTGCGTTCGGGAAACACCACAAAGCGCTGTTCGATCGTGCCGTACTGGCGGCCGTCGCGAACGGCGATGGTGTGCTCGGATTCGCCCAACAGCTTCACCATGGCGCCGGGAACGTCGGGTACGTTCGGCATGTCGCCGTAGAGTTGCGCGCCGTTGACGTAGAAGAGCCTGCGCGTGACGACGATCTGAGCCTGAACGTAAACCTGCTTCGGCGTGTAGGTCGTTTCGAAGAACACCGTCTGCGCGATCGCCCGTTTCATTTGCGGATCGAGTTCCTTGACGGCGATTTCGATCGGTCGCGTCGTTTCGCTACCCAGCGTGATCGCTGGGATCAGCAGCGTGCCGGTGTGTTTCGGCTTCAGCAACAGTGTCCACGTGGTCAACGCTTCGACGTTGCCATTGATGCTCTGAATCTGTGAGCTGCGCTGGTCGCTGAGCACATCGAACTGGCCTTTCAGCGGATCGAGGTCCGGGTTGGACGTGAGGTTCACGCCGTCGGCCCGCAAGGTCACGCCCATGAAGGTGTGCGAAGTCGCGCCGATAGCTGAGACATTGACCGAAGGCATGGTGCCGACGA
>JANLUG010000343.1:0-3440 GCA_031363335.1 Gammaproteobacteria bacterium | reverse complement strand
GTTGGTCGCCGACGGGTTGCGCACACACTTTCCGTGCGCGATCGATCCGGGGGGTCACGAGCTCGTCCCGGTGATTGTCGAGGCGCCGACGGTCCGCGGTAGCTATGTCGTCGAGTTCGATCTCGCGCAATGCATCGACGTGGATCATCCCATCGCCGCCCAGCTTGTAGCGATTGCCGACGCGCACGTGCGGCCGCATCCAGATGCGCACGCTGACGGTGATCTCGCCGTTTCGAATGCCGTCGTGCAGGCGCTTCGTGAACTGCATCGGCGCGCCGCGTTCAACCGAACAGTTTCGACACGCTGTCGCCGCTGTGAATCGCGCGGATCGCGTCGGCAAACAGATGCGCGACGCTGATCACTTCGACCTGGTCGAGCGGCACGCCGCTGCGCAACGGAATCGTGTTCGTCACGATCAGCCGTTCGATCTGCGAATCGCGCAAACGTTGCACCGCATGTCCGGACAACACCGCATGCACCGCCGCCGCCTCGATGCGTCGGGCGCCGTTCGCGCGCAGGAACCGCGCCGCTTCGATCATCGTGCCTCCCGAGGCGATCTCGTCGTCGATGATGAGCGCGTCCTTGCCGCGCACATCGCCGATCAGGCCGACGGCAACCGGACTTTCGCTGTCGTCGCGGCGGCGCTTGTCGATGATCGCCATCGGCAACTTCAAACGGTTCGCGTACTCGCCGAGGTCCTTCGCTTCGCCGACGTCACTTGCGACCAGCACACTCTCGCCGAGGTTCGTCGTCGAGCGCAGGTGATCGCAAACGATCGGTGTCGCGTTCAGCTGATCGACCGGAATGCGGAAGAAGCCTTGCACCTGCGGCGAGTGCAGATTCATCGTCAGCACGCGATCGGCGCCGGCCGTTTCGAGCAGGTCAGCCACGAGCCGGGCCGTGATCGAAATGCGCGGCCGGTCTTTTTTGTCGGAACGCGCATACGGTAAATACGGCAACACCGCCGTAATACGACGTGCCGACGCATGCTTCAGCGCATCAATGATGATCAGCAGTTCGATGAGCAGATCCGACACCGGCGGACACGATGTCTGGATGACGAACACATCCGATTCGCGGACGTTCTCTTTGCACTGGAACAGGATGTTCTCGTTGCCGAAGCGGTGGATCTCGGTTTCGCACAGCGGCAACCCGAGGTGCTGCGCGATCTCCGCCGCAAGGGCGGGGTGCGAAGTGCCCGAAATCAGCTTGATGGCATCCGTCACAGCAGCAACTCCTTCCGTTCGCGTTCGATTCCGGGCTTCAGCGTTCGCAACGCATCGTCGAGTGCGTCTACCGCAAAGTCGACCTCGGCAACCGTCATCGGCGCCGACGTGCAGTACATCAGACGACTGGCGCTCGCCACGCCGCGCATCAGCATCGACAGGTGCAGCAGTTGGTTGATGCGACCCGAGCGACCTAGCCCCGCCAATACGTCGCGCGCGCTCGAAAGCGGCGCATCCGTCAGATGAATGTTCGACAGCGAACCGAGACCGGTTGCCTGCCCGCGAATGCCGTTGCGGCGGAATGTATCGTCGAAACCATTTCGCAGCCGTTCGCCGAGACCGTTCATCTGCGCGATCAATTGCGGATTGACCTGGCCCATCGACGCTTCGCCGGCAGCCATCGAGATCGGGTTGCCGCTGAACGTACTCGCATGCATCACCGGTTCCGATTGATCCGGGTGGAACATGCGCATCAGATCGGTGCGGCCGCCGAATGCACCGATCGGCAGCCCGCCGCCGATGATCTTGCCCATCGCGGTCAGATCCGGCGTGACGCCGTACAGCGCCTGTGCGCCGCCGTCGGCGACGCGCAACGTAATCACTTCGTCGAATATCAGCAGTATGTCGTTCTCTGCAGTCGCTTCGCGCAATGCGCGCAGGAAATCGGTTGTGGCAGGAATCATGCCCATGCTGCCGAGCACCGGCTCGACGATCACCGCGGCGATTTCACCGGCATGCTTGCGGATCAGCGCGCGCGCCAGTTCCGGCTCGTTGTACGGACACACGACGACGTCGCCGAGCACGCTGTCGGGAATGCTCGCATCGACCGGTACCGATGCCGGTTCCTCCAAAGGGCCACACTGATCGGGGCGCGGCACCAGGCTCACCTCGGCGAGTTCGTAGCTGCCGTGGTAGCCGCCTTCCATCTTCATGATCTTCTGGCGGCCGGTGAACGCGCGCGCGCATCGCAGCGTCATCAGCGTCGCTTCGCTGCCGGAACTGGTGAAGCGCAACTGTTCGATCGACGGCACGCGCGAGCGGATGATCTCGGCCAGCGCGACCTGACTGCGCGTCGGCGCCGCATAGGCGGAGCCGCGCTGCATCTGTTCGGATACCGCTTTCACCACCGCCGGATTCGCGTGGCCGAGCATCAGCGACGTGAAGTTGTTCATGAAGTCGACAATCTCGTGGCCGTCGGCATCGCGCATGCGACAACCCGACGCGCGTTCGATGAACAGCGGATAAGGTCCGAAGTGCGCGCTCATCCGTGTATCGCCACCGGGAAAGCTGCGGCGCGCGTCTTCGATCAAACGCTCCGACGACGGCGCCCAGGCGCGGTAACTGTTGTGGACCTGATCGCGCAGTTGGCTCATGTGTTGCCGTCCTAGACGAGGTTGTTGAGTTTCGCGAACGGATCCCACGATGCGTCGCGATGCCAGTCGTATTCGGTGTGGTTGGCAACGCCTGTTGCGACGTCGGGCGACTCGAGCCGCGCGATCACCGCCAACGCCATGTCGATACCGGCGGCAACGCCGCCCGACGTAAACACATTGCCGTCTTCGACCCAGCGTGCCTCCGGAACCCAGGTCGTGTTCGGACCCTGCTCGACGACCCATTTGAACGCGCGCTTGTTCGACGTCGCGCGGCGGCCGTCGAGCACACCGGCGCGCGCGAGCAGTCCGGCGCCGGTACAGATCGACGCCAGGATCGTCAGCCCGGGGTATTGATCCCTGATAAATTGCAGCAGCGCAGGATTGTTCACTTCGACGCGCGTGCCGATGCCGCCCGGTACCAGCAACACATCGAGTTGGCCGCAGTCCGCGAAGGTGCGTTCGATCATCACCGACGGACCTTGTGTGCTCGCGATCGACGGTTGCTGGCCGACCGTGACGATCTCGTACGGCTGCGGCAAAACACCGAACATCTCCAGCGGTCCGAAGATGTCGAGCAGTTCGAACTTATCGAAGAACAGTGCGCCGAGCCTGCGTTTGCCGGTCATCGTCGATCTCCGAAGGGTCGATCGCGCAGGGTTGCGCGAGGACCATCTTAGTGTCGCGGGAAGCGAAACGTCCACGTCCGATCGGCGCAACGCACCTCGCCCATCGACGCGATCAGGCCGACGCGCACATCGAATCCGTCGCGATCGGACGTCATCTCGCCGCTCACCGCGATGCGGGTCTGCCAGTCGCCGCGCGCAAGTTCGAACTCGCGCAC
>JANLUG010000326.1:0-1929 GCA_031363335.1 Gammaproteobacteria bacterium | reverse complement strand
CTCCGCGCGCGTCGCCTGCCCGCATTGTGGTTACAGCATCAACGAACTGGAACCGCGCATGTTCTCTTTCAACAATCCGGCCGGCGCATGCCCCGAATGCGATGGCCTGGGTGTGAAGCAGTTCTTCGATCCCGATCTGGTTGTCGCCGACCAGGACCTGTCGCTCGCCGAAGGCGCCATCCGCGGCTGGGACCGGCGCAACGTCTACTACTTCCACATGCTCGCGTCGCTCGCCAAACACTACGAGTTCGACGTAGAGGCGCCATTCAGCGCGCTGAAGAAGAAGCAACGCGAAGCGATTCTCAACGGCAGTGGATCGGAGCGCATCGACTTCAGTTACGTAAATGACCGTGGCGACGTCATCCAACGCAAACATCGCTTCGAGGGTGTCGTGCCGAACATGGAACGGCGCTATCGCGAAACCGACTCTACGATGGTGCGCGAGAATCTCGCCCGCTATCTGACTGTGCGCAGTTGCCCTGCGTGCAGCGGGACACGGCTGAAGGAAGAGTCGCGCAACGTCTTCATCGGCGACACGACCTTGCCGAACCTCAGCGACCGTTCCGTCGAAGGCGCCTTCGACTACTTCGCGAATCTGAAGCTGCCCGGACGGCGCGGCGAGATCGCCTCGAAGATCCTGAAGGAGATCTGCGCGCGGCTGCAGTTCCTCGTCGATGTCGGTTTGAACTATCTGACGCTGAATCGCAGCGCGGACACGCTGTCGGGCGGCGAAGCGCAACGGATTCGCCTCGCGAGCCAGATCGGCGCCGGCCTCGTCGGCGTCATGTACATCCTCGACGAACCGTCGATCGGACTGCACCAACGCGACAACGCGCGTCTATTGAAGACGCTGATCCACCTGCGCGATCTCGGCAACACCGTGATCGTCGTCGAGCACGATGAAGAAGCGATCCGCCGCGCCGATCACATCATCGACATCGGACCCGGCGCCGGCGTGCACGGCGGCGAGATCGTCGCGCAAGGAACGCTTGCGGATATCCTGAAATCGAAACGATCGATCACCGGACAGTATCTGTCCGGCAAGCAGAAGATCGACGTGCCGAAGACGCGAGGAAAGATCGATCCGGCAAAGGTGATTCGCATACGCGGCGCACGCGGCAATAATCTGAAGAATCTGACGGTGGAGATTCCGTTCGGACTGTTCACGTGCGTGACCGGCGTATCGGGCTCCGGCAAGTCCACGCTGATCAACCACACGCTGATGCCGGTAGCGGCACGCCTGCTGAACAAGGCAACGACGCCGACCGCGGCCGCGCACGACGGCATCGACGGACTCAATCTCGTCGACAAAGTGGTCGACATCGACCAGAGCCCGATCGGCCGCACGCCTCGCTCGAACCCTGCAACGTATACGGGTCTGTTCACGCCGATCCGCGAACTGTTCGCGCAAACGCAGGAAGCGCGCAGCCGCGGTTATCAGGCCGGACGCTTCAGCTTCAACGTCAAAGGCGGGCGCTGCGAAGCGTGTCAGGGCGACGGACTGATCAAGGTGGAGATGCACTTTCTGCCGGACATCTACGTCCCTTGCGACGTCTGCAAGAGCAAGCGCTACAACCGCGAAACGCTCGATGTGCGCTACAAAGACAAGAACATCAGCGAAGTGCTCGACATGACCGTCGAAGAAGCGCGTGCATTCTTCGACGCGGTGCCGATGCTCGCGCGCAAGCTGCAGACGCTCGTCGACGTGGGCTTGTCGTATATTCGACTCGGCCAGAGCGCGACGACGTTGTCGGGGGGCGAAGCGCAACGCGTGAAGTTGTCGCGCGAATTGTCGAAACGAGACACCGGCCAGACGCTCTACATTCTCGACGAGCCGACCAGCGGCCTGCACTTTCACGACATCAAACAGCTGCTCGAAGTGCTGCATCGGCTGCGCGACGACGGCAATACCATCGTCGTGATCGAGCA